>JAIOJM010000102.1 GCA_019911785.1 Sulfuricella sp.
GTTTTGTATCTGCTCGCGCATCTGCTCGATGAGTACCTTGAGCTCCATCGCAGTCTGCGTCATTTCGGACGCGGCCGATTTGGAGCCCAGGGTATTGGCTTCGCGGTTGAGCTCCTGCATCAGGAAGTCCAGCCGCTTGCCCACGGCACCGCCTTTTTCGAGGATGCGCCGCATTTCGGTGAGATGGGTTTGCAGTCGCGACAGTTCTTCGTCCACGTCGATTTTCTGGGCGAACAAGGCGATTTCCTGGCGGATGCGGTCATCGTCGCCAGTCCCCATGACTTCCTTGAGGCGGGCGGCGAGTTTTTCCTGGTAGGCAGCGATCAGCCTTGGAATGTGCGGCAATACGCCCGCCACCAGGGTGTCCATCTGGCCGACGCGCTGCAGCAAAAAGGTTTTGAGCTTTTCCCCCTCGCGCTGGCGGGTGGCGGACAGCTCGTCGAGTCCCTGGCGCAGCAGGGGCAGACAGGCTTCATGCAGCCCTTCCATGCCGACGCTTTCGCCTTCGATGACGCCGGGCCAGCGCAGCAAGTCCGCCACGCCGAGCGGCTGACCGTCGGGCAGCAGCGCCTGGGCCGAACGGCCAAGTTGCGCCAGCTGTTCGGCGAGCGCGGTATTCAGCCGCAGCGGGGCCTGGCCGGCGCTGCGCGCGGTAAAGTTCAGCCGGCATTCCACCTTGCCGCGGCTCAACGCAGCGCCGATCATCTCGCGCAGCGCGGGTTCCAGCGCGCGGAAGGATTCATCCAGGCGGAAGTGGGTTTCAAGGTAGCGCGAGTTGACCGAGCGCAGTTCCAGACTCAGGGAGCCCAGCTCCAGTTCCCGTGTCACCGCGGCAAATCCGGTCATGCTGTAAATCATGGGCGCCTCATCTCTACTTCAATCTTCGCAATCATTGCTTAATGAAGAGAAAAGTCAAAAGCGGCAGGTTTTACTCCTCACCCCTCACTCTTCACCCCTCACGGTTTAGGCTTTACTTTGCCCAGTCAAATCAGAATAATGGTCGAGGTTCAATCATACAGATGGTACGATGGCCTCACAACCCAATCAGGCTCTTCCTCACGGCTTCCCGTTGCTGAATTACCGCATCGACAAGCAGATCAGCTCAGGCGGCTTCAGCCTGGTTTACCTGGCGCATGACGAGAAAGGATTGCCGGTAGCGATCAAGGAGTATCTGCCCAGCGCCCTGGTGCTGCGGGAATCAGGCGCGCTGGTGCAAGCCTCTTCAGCGGAAAATCTGAATGTGTTTCGGTATGGAATGAAATGCTTTTTCGAGGAAGGGCTGGCGCTTGCCCGGATCTCTCACCCCAACGTGGTACGGGTGACCAACTTCTTCCGTGCCAATGAAACGGTTTACCTGGTGATGCAGTACGAGCGGGGCCGGACGCTGCAGGACTATATCCTGCACCGCAAGAAAGAGATCGGGGAAAACTTCGTCCGGCGCATTTTCGCCGAACTGCTCGGCGGCCTGCGCGAGGTGCATGCCCACAAAATACTGCACCTCGATATCAAGCCATCGAATATCTACATTCGTCTTGACGGCTCCCCGCTGTTACTGGATTTTGGCGCTGCACGGCAGACGCTGACCCAGGAAAAATCCAGCCTCACTCCGATGTACACGCCGGGTTATGCCGCGCCGGAGCAATACGGTCACGACCGCGATGCGCTCGGCCCATGGACCGATATTTACGGCGTCGGCGCGAGCATGTTCACCTGCCTTTCCGGCTTTGCTCCCCAGGCGGCCAACATGCGCCTGGAACAGGACAAGCAGGAGTCGGCAAAAAAACTATGGAGCGGTCGCTATTCCGAGCATTTGCTTGAACTCATCGATTGGTGCCTGAAACTGGACCCGCTGGAACGGCCGCAGAGCGTGTTCGTGGTGCAAAAGGCGCTGCTGGAGAAGGGCAAGGTGCCGGAAGTGCATAAAAAAACCTCGCTGATGCACAGTATCCGCAATAAATTCAGCAAAACAAAAACAGGTGACAGGTGAAATTTTCGATTTTCCAGTCCAGCCGTCAGGGTGGACGCAGATACAACCAGGACCGCCTGGCCTATTCCTACAGTCGGGACGCGCTGCTGATGGTGGTGGCGGATGGCATGGGCGGCCATTTTCACGGGGAGATCGCCTCCCAGATCGCAGTGCAGTTTCTGGTGGAAAACTTTCAGAAGCTGGCGACGCCGGCGCTAAAGGATCCGTTCCGCTTCCTGATCGACACCATTGACCAGGCGCACGCGGCCATCGGCGATTATGTCCTGGCGCATGGCCTGAGCGATCATCCGCGCACCACCTGCGTGGCTTGCGTGGTGCAGGGCGATCATGCCTACTGGGCCCATGTCGGGGATACGCGTTTGTACTTCTTTCATGGCGGCAAGCTGGTGTCCCGCACCCGCGACCATTCCCTGGTCCAGCAACTGTTCGAGCAGGGCAAAATCACCGAGGATGAGATGACCACGCATCCCGAGCGCAACAAGGTTTACAGTTGCCTGGGCGGCCCCATTCCCCCCGACATCGAGTTGTCGCGCAAGAAGCTGCTACACGAAGGGGACACCCTGCTGCTGTGTTCCGACGGCCTGTGGGGCCTGCTTTCGACGGATGAGATCGTCTCGATTCTCAATACCTACCCGATTGCTACCGCCGTTCCCGAATTGCTCGACCATGCCGAATCGCGCGGCGGCGAGAGTGGCGACAACCTGAGCGCGATCGGCATGCACTGGGGTGACGAAAAATCGTTCTCCCCGCGCTCGATATCCACCGCCACCATGCCGCTGGACACCTATACGGTGCAGCTCGATACCTTCAGCGTGGAGCGGGGGGGGGCGGAAGGCGAGCAGGATGTGACGGAGGCGGACATCGAGCGCGCGATTGCCGAGATCCAGGCGGCGATCCGGAAATATTCGAAATAAACCGGCGTTATGAATGGCGCTTTTTCATTGAACCTAAAAACGATAATTGCTTAACCGCAGAGACGCGGAGGCGCAGAGAAACAAATGGGCTACAATAATTTTCTGCCTCTCCAAATGGGTGTAGCCGCGCAATGTTGTAATTCATTGTTTTTCCTCAGCGCCTCCGCGCCTCTGCGGTTAATCTGAGTTTTTTAGTTGAACCAATAAGGACCCCCATGCGGCCAAGCAAACGCAACCCGGACCAGCTCCGCAACATCGTCATCACCCGCAATTACACCAAGCATGCCGAAGGCTCGGTGCTGATCGAGTGCGGCGACACCAAGGTGATCTGCACCGCCAGCATCGACGAAAAAGTGCCGCCGTTCCTGCGCGGCAAGGCCCAGGGGTGGACTACCGCCGAATACGGCATGCTGCCGCGCTCCACCCATACGCGCATCGATCGCGAGGCGGCCAGGGGAAAGCAGACCGGGCGCACCCAGGAAATCCAGCGCCTGATCGGGCGATCCCTGCGAGCGGTGGTGGATTTGAAGGCGCTCGGCGAGCGCACCATCCAGATCGATTGCGATGTCATCCAGGCCGACGGAGGCACCCGCACCGCCAGCATCACCGGCGCCTATGTGGCGCTGCACGACGCCGTTTCCTTCCTGCTGAAAGAGGGCAAGCTCACTGAATCCCCGCTGCGCGATTTCGTCGCCGCAGTCTCGGTCGGCGTCTATCAGGGCGTGCCGGTGCTGGACCTGGATTATGTCGAGGATTCCGATTGCGATACCGACATGAACATCGTCATGACCGGTAGCGGCGGCTTCGTCGAAGTGCAGGGCACGGCGGAAGGTGTGCCGTTCTCGCGTGCTGAAATGGATGCCATGCTCGACCTTGGCCAGAGCGGGATCGCTCAGCTCATCGCCAAGCAGAAGGCGGCATTGGGTTTGGCATACAAAGAGGGTTAACTGCCAGCCCCATTTAGGGTGCTGGCGGTGAAAAAATTGCAGGGATTTTTCGGAAAAACGGGCTTGCCTTAATATCCATGCCCTCGTGGTCTGACGACGCGATGAGGGGCGAAGCATCCCCGTCCTTTCGCACGGGGATGGCCATGATGTTCAGTGCGCCACCGCCTCCTTGATGGCCGCAACGATTCTGTCCTCGATCTTCTTGCCCACCTCCTTCGCTTTGGGGTGCGGGTCCTGCGCCATCAGATAGGTCGGGCGGGTCATTTGAATGGTGATCTGGTCGGGCTTCGCCTTCATGTTGTAGACCACCGCCTTGAACGGGCACAGAACCGCCCAATCCATGTTGATGTTGTAGACTTCCTGGTTGAAGACCAGCGAGCAGAAATGCACGGCGGTCACGTTCTGGAAGCCGATGGTATTCCATTTGTTCTCGCCCCAGATCTTCTTGTTGTTCTCCAGCCCCTTGGACAGGTTCTCTTCGCCGGTGATCTGGAACTGGTGGGCCTCGAGCCCCGATTTCAGCTGCGTGAGCACGGTGTTGAAATCGCCCTTCACCTGGTACTTCCATAGAGCCGAATTTTCAGCGGAAAAGCTCGGCGCAGAAAGGCTGGCGAAGCCGATGAGAGCGGATGTCAGAAGCGCGGATTTGAGCATGGTATTGGCTTTCATTGCGGTCTCCTTGGAGGGTACGAACAAATGCGCGAGCCGGAAGGCGCGTGCGGGACACACTGGGAAATATACTCGCATT
>JAIOJM010000103.1 GCA_019911785.1 Sulfuricella sp.
GGGGGGGGGCGGGCCACCCTTCCCGAGAAATCCTTCGCAGGCATGGTGCACGTATGCCACGATCCGGCGCTGGATTACGTCATCCTGTCGAAAGATTTCGGGGTAGGGGTGATTGAACGGTATTTCGACAAAATGGCCGGCAAATATTTTTATTTGTATGATTGTGCCCACCTGCGGCGTAACTTCGCAGACACATGGGCTGGCAATAAAAATGAACGACCGGCAATAGCCGGCTCTTAGCTTCCCACTAAACCATGAGACTCATCGCATCTCTCTCAGCCAAAGCCGACAGACTGACGGGCCAGTTCTTCCGCTATTTTCTTGTCGGCGGCGTGGCTTTCATTGTGGATTTTACGCTGCTGTTCCTACTCACCGAATTCGGCCATATCCATTATCTGCTTTCCGCTTCCGTTGCCTTCATGGCCGGGATTGCGGTCAACTACGCGCTATCCATAAGTTGGGTGTTTGACCACCGTAGCGTCGACAACCGAATGCACGAGTTTGCGATATTTGCCATCATCGGGATTCTCGGTCTAGCCTTCAATGCCGCGTTGATGTGGCTTTTCACCGAACTGGTCGGGTTTCACTACCTGGGATCCAAGATGGTCGCCGCGGTATTGATTCTCCTGTTCAATTTCGGCGCCAGAAAAGTGCTGCTGTTCTCTGGCAGTCGACCACCCAAACGGGTAAATTCGACCTATCATTAAGAAGAGAATATTTTCGGGACGGACGGTTATTTATGAAGGCTGTAATTTTGGCTGGTGGGCAAGGCACCCGCATTAGCGATAATCGCTCGGCTGATTTGCAGCGTACATTGGCCGCCTTTCTCGATGCAGGGTTTACCGGCATCAGACTGCATGTTCTGGACAATGTCTCAACGGATGAAACAGCATCCGTTGTCGTTTAGATTGCGACGACATGTCCAATCCTCAGAAAAGCACGAACTCACACGCCGATATTGATGGATTGGCGTTAGGTTCTCTCCTCTATTTAACGCTCCCCACCCTAATTTTCTTTACCGGATTTTTCCGTCCTGCAATCGGCATCATGCTTGCCGCGCTAACGATCATCGGGCTGGTCTATGTGTTCAAGCTAAGGACAGGTGGTTGGCATATCACATCACCGGGACGACTCGCTATAGTTATTGGTGTGGCACTGATCTGGACTAGCCTGGGAGGAGCAGGCCATTTCTTTTATGCCAACCCAGAAGATTGGATTGTCCGTGATGCAGTACTGCGTGATTTGGTGGTCAGCGACTGGCCACCAATCTACGGAAAGCTCGGCGATTTTTCGTTGATATTGCGCGCCCCCGTGGGTTATTACATGCCGGCCGCCGTGCTTGGCAAAGTATTCGGAGTCGCACACGCCGATTTCTTTCTGTGGCTATGGACAGTGCTGGGTGTTGCTTTCTTCCTGGCGCTATTACCGTTGCCAACCCGGTCACCATTCCGCTTGGGTGTGGCACTGTTAGTTGTCATACTGTTCAGCGGCATGGATATCCTCGGAATCGTGATTACAAGGCAGCCCCTTCCCTCCTTCACCAGCACCATCGAGTGGTGGGCGCGAGGCTTTCAGTATTCCTCTAACACGACGCTATTGTTCTGGGTACCCAATCATGCGATCCCGGCGTGGATTGCTGCCGCATTGTTTTTTCGCCATTGGCGCAACCATGCTTTTCCCGCATTTGCGCCAATGATGTTGGCTTCCCTGCCATTGTGGTCTCCGTTCGCCCTAATCGGGATCGCGCCGCTGATGCTGTTACCCGCTACGTTGGCCATCCGGCAAGGCACTTGGTCGCAGCTGCGGCTTGCTCATTTGTTGCCAGCTGTTGCCGTGCTTTTGATTACCTCACGGTATCTCACACTCGACTTGTCACATCTGTCATTCGAATGGACGCTGCCAAAAGTTGGAAGCCCAACGGCTTTTATGATCGTTTACACTGTTTTTATCGTTGTTGAGTTCTTGGTGCTCTCGCTCGTTTTGTGGCGGCTTCAACCAGGTTCGCCGCTGTTCGTCTCTATTGTGATTCTGTTGCTATTGCCTTTTCGGAGTTTTGGCCCCTCCAACGATTTAGTGATGCGCGCCTCCATTCCGGCCCTGACGATTCTATGTATCACGGTCCTTTTATGTTTCGACCGCGAAATATTCAAAACAAACAGAATCGCCGCTCTCGCATTGGTTCTTACCCTGGCACTTGGCGCCGTAACGCCTATCCGCGAAGTTTCCCGCGCCCTCACCGCCGAGCGTTGGCAACCCGATACCGAGCATAGCTTTCTCGACACCCAGCATGGGGCGCTGCCGGCGCATTATGTCGGCCAGCTCAACCAGGCCGGGCTGATATGGCTAATGAAAGAACCGAAGCCGAACCGGCTGATTCTGAAGTCTGATTTTGACGGCACTGCTGGAGTTACTCACGGAAATACGCAAAAAACCAAATGAATAGAAAAACTGCCTTCATCATCGGCGCCGGTCCCGCCGGCCTTACCGCCGCACTGGAATTATTGAAGCGCACCGGCATCAAACCCCTCGTCCTCGAAGGCAGCGGGGACGTCGGCGGCATTTCGAAAACCGTCGTTCACAATGGCAACCGCATGGACATCGGCGGCCACCGCTTCTTCTCCAAGTCGGACTTGGTGATGCAGTGGTGGCAGGATATTCTTCCCGTCGAGCCTGCGGAAGAAGCCGGAGCCACGGTCGAAATTTCTTACCAGAACAAGAAACGAATCCTGGAACTGGGCAAGGGCGTCCCGGCTCCGGGCAACCCTGACAAGCGGATGCTGATCCGCTCAAGGCTGTCGCGGATCTATTTCCTGCGCAGGTTCTTCGACTACCCCATCAAGCTCAACCTCCAGACCATCCGCAACCTGGGCGCTGTCCGACTCCTGAAGATCGCCACCAGCTACTTCTACATCTGCCTTTTTCCACGCAAGCCCGAACGCAGCCTGGAGGACTTCATCGTCAACCGCTTCGGCCGGGAGCTCTATCTCACCTTTTTCAAGGACTACACGGAAAAGGTGTGGGGGGTGCCCTGCGACAATATCAGCCCGGAATGGGGTGCGCAGCGCATCAAGGGACTTTCGGTCGGAAAGGCGTTGCTGCATGCGGCAAAGAAAATCTTTGCTACTAGATCCGACGGGGTGCACCAGAAAGAGACCCAGACCAGCCTGATCGAACGCTTCCTCTATCCCAAGTTCGGGCCCGGACAGATGTGGCAGGAAGCGGCCGAAAGAGTGACGACCGGCGGCGGCGAGATACGCTTTCGCCACCGCGTCACCGGCATCGCCCTGGAGAGCGGCAGGGTAGTATCGGTTTCCGGAGTGAATCAGGACACCGGCGAACCTTTTTGCTTTCCTTGCGACTATCTGTTCTCCACCATGCCGGTGCGGGATCTCATTGGCGGCATGATGCCCGCTCCGCCCCAGGAGGTGCTGCGTGTGGCCAACGGGCTGGAGTATCGTGACTTTCTCACGGTCGGCCTGCTGGTGAAGAAAATGAAACCCTACCGGCATGTCCAGTCCGGTTCTTCCAACAACCTGCCGCCCGACAACTGGATTTACATCCAGGAAAAGGACGTCCGCATCGGCCGGTTGCAGGTTTTCAACAACTGGAGCCCTTACCTGGTCAAAGAT
>JAIOJM010000104.1 GCA_019911785.1 Sulfuricella sp.
TTTCCTACCAGGTGGTGCCGATGTTCCAGCTCACTCCTTCCTACCCCAAGCCGCTGACGCGTTGGCTGACGGCAGCGCTATTTGCATTCTTGCTGCTGTGGTCGGCCGTTTACATATTGCCTGAAGCGGTCCAGGAACAGGCGATGCTGGCGGTGGGCATGGCCGCCGCAATCGGTTTTACGGTGTATGCGGTTGTCACTTTGCGCCTTCAGTTGCAGCGACGCCGCAAGCAGTCGGACGTGACGCTGCTGTTCTGGCGCTTCGGCATGGTGTGTCTGCTGCTTGCCTTGGCACTGGGTGTTGCCGGGCAGGTCATTCCTGCATTGGATCGGTTGCAAGGCGACAACTTCGCGCTGGCTTTCCTGTTCATTGCCGGTTTCGCGGTATCGGTGGTGAACGGCATGCTCTACAAGATCGTGCCGTTCCTGATCTGGTTTCATCTGCAAAGCCTGCTGATGGGCGTGGTCAGGGTGCCGAACATGAAGCTGATCATGCCGGAAGCGGGAATGCGCCGGCAGATGTGGCTGCATTTCGCGTCTGTGCCCATGCTGGTATTGTCCGCGTTCTGGCCGCCGCTGATTTACCCGGCGGCGTTGCTGTTCGGCATTTCCATGATATTGCTGGAGGTCAATCTGCTGTACGCTTTCCGGATCTACCGACAGAATGCCAAACTGGCGACTAAGGGTGAACCGTCTTCAACTTGAGGGGAATCATGCAAAGCCCGTTTTTACTTGAAAATGAAAGTGCCTATCAGGCATGGCGCAGCCGTAAACTTGAAAACTATCCGACCACTGCGGCGCAACTGATCGTCGAGGTCGGCGATCCGCGCAAACCGACCCAGGCCGAATACGCAGCGATCCTGCAGGCCTGCCGCCAGACCAACATGGCGATCTATGCCGGCAGGACGGGTGCCGATCCGGACAAGGATATTCCGCGGCTACTGGGGCAACGGCTCGGTCTGGAAAGGCTGGACTGCACCATCCTGGCCGACGACGATGGCCTGACCTCGCTCAAGGTGGTGGAGAGCGCGCCGCGCCAGGGCTACATCCCCTACACCAACCGCCCGATCAAATGGCATACCGACGGCTACTACAACAGTCCGGATCGGCAGATACGCGGCATGATTCTGCACTGCGTGCACAGTGCGGCAGAGGGCGGAGGAAATGCCCTGATGGACCACGAGATTGCCTATCTGCTGATGCGCGACGAGAACCCCGATCACGTCCGGGCCCTGATGCAGCCCGATGCCATGACCATTCCGGCGCGGGTCGAGGAGGACGGCGTGGCGCGACCGGATGCGGTCGGCCCGGTGTTTTCAGTACACCCGGAAAGCGGCGACCTGCACATGCGTTACACCGCCCGCACCCGCAGCATCGCGTGGAAGCAGGATGCCGCGACCCTGGCGGCGGTGGCTTTCCTGGAGAAGCTGCTGGACAGCGATTTGCCCTACATTTACCGTGTCCGCCTGGAGCCGGGGATGGGCCTGATCTGCAACAACGTCCTGCATGACCGGGCGGGCTTCAACGATGATGAGAGCCACCACCGCCTGCTTTACCGCGCGCGCTACTACGACCGGATTGCCGGTACAGGAGTGGGGGAAGTGTACGGGTTATAGAAAGGCAACAGAACCGCAGTGGACGCGGAGTAGAGCAAACTTAAAAGCAATGCTGGACTGTCAGTTGTCCCGGTCAAGCAGGGTTTTTCCCGTGCCGATCAGCTGCAGCAGGAACAGGGCGAGCGCTGCCACGGCCGGTATCATCCCGCCGCGCCAGCCGCCGGCAAGAAGCAGGCCGCCGCCAAGAAACATCAGGCCGCGTATCCCGCCGCCCCACTGCAGTCGTTGCCGGATTCGGCCATGCCAGACAGTTTGCAGGCCGGGTTTTAGCCATACCGGCAGCAGCTGGCTGACCGCGCCGGTCACCAGCGGGAACAGGAAGGCGAGGATGAAGGCATGGGCGCTGTTGCCGGGGAGGAGTACGCCGGCAGCGTGCAGGACCCCGAACAGCAGGGTGGCGGAAAATCCGGCCAGGGCCGCGGCGAGCGAGGGTGCGGCACCGTGTACATGCCGAATTTCAGCGCGATACAGCGCGAGCCAGGCCCGCCCCAGCCGCAATACCGGCAGCGCCCACAACAGCGCGCCCAGCCATGCCAGCGGCAGCAGCCAGGCAGACCCGACGGCGATCAGCAGCGTGCCGCCCAGTGCCCACTTCAAATCCTGACGCAACCGGGTTGCAGCCTGCGGATCCGGTCGCCCGGCTGCCGTGGGCAACAGCACCTGCAGGGTGGCGATGGCGGTCAGCCCGATGAAACCCAGGGTGTTGAGATGAAGATGCAGCCGCTTCAGCGCCAGACGCTGCTCCGGCCACAGCGCCATGGCGGCCACTGCCGCCAGCGCCAGCATCAGGCAGGCGATCGCGGCGAGGTACCAGTGCAGGCAGGGATGGGGTTTGCCCAGAGCTAATCTTGCGCGCCTGACGATCCAGCCGGCAAACACGGCCGCAGCGGCGAGCGCGAGCAGCGCGGCGAAATAATAAGTCTGGTTGGGGGCGGAAAAGGAGAAAACGGCCAGCGCCCCTGCCGCCAGCGCCAGCAAGGGGATCAGCTGCACGCCGGCGGCGGGCGCACCGCTGCGCGTCAGCACCGGCACGAAATGGCTCATTGCGCCCAGGATCAGCGGCATGACGCCCGCAGCCAGGGCGAGATGGATGTGGGCTGCCGGGGGCAGGGGCTGGGACCAGGCAAGGAAAACGGCGCCGGCAAAGCTTGCCAGCGCCGTCAGTGCCAGTGCAGCCAGCATGAGGCTTACTTGCGGGCGAAGTCGATCACGATCTGGCCGGGTTCGCGGGCCACGTAATTGATCTCGATGGCGTCGCCGTAGCGCTCCATCAATTGCGCCAGCAGCGGTAGCGGGTCGTGGTCGTTGACGAAGCGCATGGTTTCGCCCGGATGCAGCGAATCCAGCGCGCCGAAGATGGCGGCATGGCGGAAGCGCTTGGCAACGCCGCGAGCGTCGAAGGGGTAGCGCATGTCGGGGGAGATGATGTTGGCGCAGTTGTGGGACATTTTCGGGTTCCTTGAAATAGTTGATCGGAGGTTAATGTCCGACTATTTTAATAAGATATATAAAAAATGCAAGTTCAAATTTGCGGGTTCAACTGCCCGCAGCTGATGCGCTCGATCCCGGCCAGGTCGGCAGCCGAGGCAACCTGCTCGAAGCCCGCCTGGACCAGCAGGTCGCGGCAGGCTGCCGCCTGATCGTAGCCGTGCTCGAACAGCAGCCAGCCGCCGGGCTTGAGGTGGGCGGCGGCACCTCGGACGATGGTGCGGATGTCGTCCAGTCCGTCCGCGCCGGAAGCCAGCGCCGCAGCGGGCTCGAAGCGCAGGTCGCCCTGCGCGAGATGCGGGTCGGCTGCGGCGATGTAGGGCGGGTTGGCGACGATCAGGTCGAACTTCTCTCCGCCCAGGGCGCCGTACCAGTCGCTTTGAATCAGGCGCAGGTTGCCTGCCCCCAGCCGTTGCGTATTCTCTTGCGCGACTTCCAGTGCCGCGGCGGACTGGTCCACCGCAACCACTTCTGCCTGGGGGCGGTGCAGCGCCAGCGTCACCGCCACCGCGCCGCTGCCGGTACCCAGGTCCAGCACCCGGCCGGAGCTGTCGGCGGGCAGGCGTTCCAGCGCCAGTTCAACCAGCAGCTCGGTTTCTGGGCGCGGAATCAGCACTGCCGGGGTGACCTTGAAATTAAGGCTATAGAATTCGCGTTCGCCCAGGATGTAGGCGATGGGTTCGCCGCTCCAGCGGCGTTCGAACAGGTCGGCGAAGGCGGCGGTCTGCTCCGGGGCGAGCGGGTCGCCGCCATGGGCGATCAGCCAGGCGCGAGACTGACCGAGGGCCTGGCCGAGCAGGACTTGCGCTTCGAGGCGGGCTTCCGCCGCGCCCAGGCCAAGCGCGCGGGCTAGCGCAAGGGCGCTGCACTGTACAATTTCGTTGACGGAGGCGGCCATCGGGCTGGCAGCGCTTATTCTTCCCCGCCCAGGGAGGCCAGTTGTTCCGCCTGGTGCTCGGACATCAGCGCGCCGACCAGCTCGTCCAGGTCGCCGTCCATGATCTGTTCGATCTTGTACAGGGTGAGGTTGATGCGGTGGTCGGTGATGCGCCCCTGCGGGAAGTTGTAGGTGCGGATGCGCTCGGAGCGGTCGCCGCTGCCGATCAGCGATTTGCGGGTGGCGGCTTCCCTGGACTGGCGTTCGCGCAACTGCACGTCCATGATGCGCGCAGCCAGTACCGACATCGCCTGCGACTTGTTCTTGTGCTGCGAGCGGTCGTCCTGGCATTCGACCACGATGCCGGTAGGCAGGTGGGTAATGCGCACCGCCGAATCGGTCTTGTTGATGTGCTGGCCGCCGGCGCCCGAGGCGCGGTAGGTGTCGATCCTGAGGTCGGCGGGGTTGAGGTTCACTTCCGCCAGTTCGTCCGCTTCCGGCATGATGGCGACGGTGCAGGCCGAGGTATGGATCCGCCCCTGGGTTTCGGTCGCGGGCACGCGTTGCACGCGGTGGCCGCCGGACTCGAACTTGAGCTTGGAATAGGCGCCCTGGCCGATAACCTTGGCGATGATCTCCTTGTAGCCGCCCATCTCGCCCAGGCTTTCCGACAGGATTTCCACTTTCCAGCGCTGCCTCTCGGCGTAGCGCGCATACATGCGGAACAGGTCGCCGGCGAACAGGGCCGACTCGTCGCCGCCGGTGCCGGCGCGGATTTCCAGGAAAATGTTGCGTTCGTCGTTGGGGTCCTTCGGCAGCAGCAGCTTTTGCAGGTCGATTTCAATCTGCGCCAGCTGTTCCCTGGCGCTGTTTGCCTCGTCCTCGGCAAACGCCTTCATCTCCGGGTCGGAGAGCATTTCCTGGGCGGTTTTCAGGTCCAGCTCGGCTTGCCGGAAGCGCTGGTAAAGCTCGACCACCGGCGTGATTTCGGAATGCTCGCGGGTGAGGCGGCGATAGCTTTCCATATCCGCCGTGGCGTCCTTGCTGCTCAGGCGCTGGGTGAGTTCAACCAGGCGCTCGGCAAGCTGGTCGAGCTTGGATTGAATGGATGGTTTCATGGTTTTGAGAAAAGAGCTTTACCACGAATGACACGAATAGGCACGAATGAACACGAATTAAAAACTGTGAGATTGTCCGTGTCTTTTATTCGTGAATATTCGTGAACATTCGTGTTATTCGTGGTCGGGATTTTCATTCCGGGTGTATGTGATACAGACGGCGCAGCAGCGCTTCGAGCTGGGCGCGGTCTTCTCCGCTGGCGTGGTTGAGGGCGTGGCTGGAGTCGTGCAGGAATTTGTTGGCGAGCGCCCGGCTCATCTGTTCGAGCACTTCGCGCGGGTCTTCTCCCTTGTCGAGCAGGCGCCTGGCGCGCTCCAGCTCATGGCGGCGCTGCCGCTCGGCGTGGTCGCGCAGGGCGCGGATGGTGGGCACGACGCTGCGCGTATCCATCCAGTGCATGAAATCTTCCACCTGAACCTCGATGATCGCCTCGGCTTCCTCGGCGGCCAGCTGGCGATTGCCGAGACCGGCCTGGATCACCTGGGCGAGGTCGTCCACGGTGTAGAGGAACACGTCGTCCAGCTCGCCGACCTCGGCCTCGATGTCGCGCGGCACCGCCAGGTCCACCATGAATATCGGCCGGTGCTTGCGCTGCTTGATGACGCGTTCGACCAGGCCCTTGCCCAGAATCGGCAGGGGGCTGGCGGTGGAGGTGACGATGATGTCGTGGGTGGCGAGGTGGTCCGGCAGTTCGTTCAGGGTGATGGCGCTGCCGCCCAGCCGCAGGGCCAGCGCGCTGGCGCGCTCCAGGGTGCGGTTGGCGACGGTGATGTGCCTGGGGTGGTGCGCCGCGAAATGGTTGGCGCACAGCTCGATCAGCTCGCCCGCGCCGATGAACAGGACGCGCTGTTCGCTGATCGAGGGGAAGATGCGTTCCGCCAGCCGCACCGCGGCGGCGGCCATGGAAACGCTGTTGGCGCCGATCTCGGTCTGGGTGCGGACTTCCTTGGCAACCGAAAAGGTGCGCTGGAACAGCTTGTGCAGCAGCGTGCCCAGGGTGCCGGCGCGTTCGGCGGTGTTCACTGCCTGTTTCAGCTGGCCGAGAATCTGGGTTTCGCCCAGCACCATCGAGTCCAGCCCGCTGGCGACACGGAAGGCGTGTTTTACCGCCTCGTCCTGCGGCAGGGTGTAGAGATGCGGCTCGATGGCCTGCTTTTTGATGTGGTGGTAGTCCGCCAGCCATTCGATGGCTTGTTGCGGGTTGTCGGTGTTGCAGTAGATTTCGGTGCGGTTGCAGGTGGAAAGAATCGCCGCCTCTTTCACCGGGCGGTGGCCGACCAGGTCGTGCAGCGCCTGTTCCAGGGTTTCAGCGTGGAAGGCGACCTGTTCGCGAACTGCCAGGGGCGCGGTTTGGTGATTGATTCCGAGGGTGAATAACTGCATGGATCAATTGTGCACTTTTCGCCACGGGCTTGGCAAGGAGCGGTGCCGTTCGATGAGGCAGCACCCAAAGATGGTGGTGATCGAGGGCAAACCCCTACTAAGGGGATTTTTACTCACAATAAATTCTGGTGGCCCGGGGCGGAATCGAACCACCGACACAAGGATTTTCAATCCTCTGCTCTACCGACTGAGCTACCGGGCCATGAACTGATTTTACTCGGAATGAAAGATCAAACCAGCTAAAACCAAAGCGCGCTATTAAAGCCTTAAACCGGGGATTAGTCAAGAACAGATTGCCGCGCGCCGGTCTGGTGATTAAGGGGAAAGGGGCGGGAATTCGGCGCTCACCCTGAGTCCGCCAGCCGGTGTGGCGCGGGAAAAGGCGATGCGGGCCCGGTGAATTTCCGCGATGCGCAGGGCGATGGACAATCCCAGCCCGACACCCTCAGCCAGTGTCGGGCTGAAGCGGCCGAAGCGCTGCCCCAGATGGGCGAGCTGCTCGTCCGGCACGCCGGGGCCGCTATCGCAGACTTCGAGTTGATGCGCTGAATTTTTCAGGATTCTTATCGCCACAATGATATCCCCCCCTACCGGCGTGTAACGGATGGCGTTGTCCAGCAGGTTGCGCACCAGCACGCGCAGCAGGTCGGGCGAGCCTGAAATGGGCGCGGTGTCTTCCCCGTTCAGTTCCAGTTCGATCTTTCTGGCGAGCGCCTCGGGCCCCAGTTCGGCGCAGCATTCGCGGGTCACTGCGGCAAGGTCTACCGGTTCGAGGTGAGTCGAGGAGGAAAGCTCGTCGAGCCGGGCCAGTGTCAGCAACTGCCCGACCAGATGGCTCATCCGGTCCATGCCCTGCAATGCCTTGTGCAGGCTTTCCAGGCGTTCTGCGGGTTCATCGGTCAGCATGGCTGCCTGAACTTGCGCCCGCAGTGCGGCAAGGGGGGTGCGCAGTTCGTGCGCGGCGTCGCTGGTGAAGCGCCGCTCGTTCTCCAGCGTTGCGGAGACGCGGGTGAGCAGTTGGCCGAGCGCATCGAGGACCGGTTGGATTTCCTTCGGCGTGTCGTCAAGGCGAACCGGATCCAGGCGTTCAGGCGAGCGCTGACGCAGTTCGTGGGCCAGCCTGCGCAACGGCTTCAGGCCGAGCCGGATGGCGATCAGCGCGGCGACGGCCAGCAGCGGGAGGCCGAACAGGAAGGGCTGCAGGTTGTGCCAGGCGACTTCCCTGGCGAGATCGTTGCGCGCCAGGTCGCTTTGGCCGACGACCACTTCCAGCTTGCGCCTGGGATCGCTCTGCCGATAGTAGCGCCAGCGTTCTCCCTGCCATTCGCCATGGCTGAAGCCCTCTTTCGGCAGCAAGTCGGGCAGCGCCGCCGCGGACTTGCCGGAATGCAGGAGCAGGCGAGGCTGGTCGTGTTCCGTGCTCCACATCTGGAAGGCCAGGGCGCGCTGGTATTTGTGGGCGATCGGCCCGGTGCTTTCGGTTTCGTCGTCATCGGCATGGATGGCGACGGCGAGCAGGGTCTGGCCGAGTTGGGCGAGCTGGGCGTCGAAGAGTTCATCGGCTTCGTGCAGGGCGTTGCGGTAGCTCTGGATGCCGGCCACCAGCCCGAACAGCAGTACCGCGGCAAGCATCAGGCCGATCAGACGGACTTGCAGGGAAAACTGGCGGAGCTTCATGGCCGCTCCACGCTGTAGCCGATGCCGCGCAGGGTGCGGATGAAATCGGCGCCCAGTTTTTTGCGCAGGTGGTGAATGAATACCTCGATGGTGTTGCTTTCGACGCTGTCACCCCAGCCATAAAGGCTCTCTTCGAGTTGCGCGCGGGTGAGGACGCGGCCAGCGTTTTGCATCAGCTGTTCGAGGATGGCGAATTCACGGGCCGACAGCTCGACCGCTTCGCCCCCGCGCCAGGCCTGATGCGCGGTCGGATCGAGCTCGATGGCGCCGATGCACAGGCGCGGCGCGGCATGGCCGCCGGAACGGCGAATCAGCGCATGCAGCCGCGCGGCCAGCTCCTCCATGTCGACCGGTTTGACCACGTAATCGTCCGCGCCCAGGCCGAATCCCTTGAGTTTGTCCGATTTTTCGTCGCGGGCGGTCAGGATCAGAACGGGAGCCCGCAAGCCGGATTCCCGCGCCGAGCGCAGCACGGCAAGGCCGTCGATCTGCGGCAATCCGAGATCAAGCACGATTGCGGCGTAAGCCTCGCTCGCCAGGGCGTGCAAAGCCTGCCGGCCGTCGCGCAGCCAGTCAACGGT
>JAIOJM010000105.1 GCA_019911785.1 Sulfuricella sp.
TGCTGGACAATGTTTACACCCTGGTGAAGAGCTTCCGGGATGCCATGGATGGCAACAAATAACGGACATGGCGAGAAGCGCCGCCCCGAATGATGAGCATCGTTTCTCGCCGTGTCCGTTCCCTCTCTCCTACCTCTCCCCCAGAGGGGGAGAGTGATGAAGTATCGCTTCGCGATGTTCGCATTTAAGGAATAGAAAATGAGCTGGTTCCAGAAACTGTTACCCCCCAAGATCAAGCGCAAGGTAGAGGGCGCCAAGAAAAGCATGCCCGAGGGCTTGTGGAGCAAATGCCCTTCCTGCGAGGCCGTGCTGTACCGCGCCGACCTCGAAAAAAACATGGAGGTGTGCCCAAAGTGCAGCTATCACAACCGCCTGTCGGCGCGGACGCGGCTCGATCTGCTGCTCGATCCGGAAGGCCGTTTCGAAATCGGCGCGGAACTGCAGCCGGTGGATTTTCTCAAATTCAAGGACAGCAAGCGTTACACCGACCGTCTGACTGAAGCGCAGCGCGATACCAGCGAATCCGATGCGCTGGTGGTGATGCAGGGCAGCATCAAAACCTTGCCCCTGGTGGTGGCGGCGTTCGAGTTCAAGTTCATGGGCGGCTCGATGGGGTCGGTGGTGGGCGAACGCTTCGTGCGCGGCGTTCAGGTCTGCGTCGAGCAGAACCTGCCGTTCGTGTGCTTTGCCGCCAGCGGCGGGGCGCGCATGCAGGAAGGCCTGACCTCGCTGATGCAGATGGCCAAGACCAGCGCTGCGCTGACCCAACTCGCCAAGGCCAGGCTGCCGTTCATCTCGGTGCTGACAGATCCCACCATGGGCGGCGTCTCCGCCAGCTTTGCCATGCTCGGCGACACCATCATTGCCGAACCCAATGCCCTGATCGGTTTCGCCGGCCCGCGCGTGATCGAGCAGACGGTGCGCGAAACCTTGCCGGAAGGCTTCCAGCGTTCCGAATTCCTGCTTGAGCATGGCGCGATCGACATGATCGTGGACCGGCGCGAACTGCGCGATCGGCTGGCCAACCTGATTACCATGATGATGCGGCTGCCGCCGGCGACGGCGTGATATTTCGTAGGTTGGGCTCTCCGAGCCCAACATGATGGCAATCTGCATGACTTCAAATAACGTCGGGCACGGCGTGCCCGACCTACCCAACTGGTTGGGCTACCTCGAACAGCTGCACCCCAAAACCATCGACCTCAGCCTCGATCGGGTGGCCGAGGTGAAACATCGCCTCGACCTTAACCCCTCATTCCCCATCATCACCGTCGCCGGCACCAACGGCAAAGGCTCGACCTGCGCCATGCTGGAGGCGATCCTGCTGGCCGCAGGCTACCGTGTCGGCCTGTACACTTCGCCGCACCTGCTGCGCTATAACGAGCGGGTGCGGATCAACGGCGAAGAGGCGAGCGATGCCGCCTTGTGCGAAGCATTCGCCGCAGTCGAGCAGGCGCGTGGAGAAGTATCGCTGACCTATTTCGAGTTCGGCACCCTGGCCGCAGTATGGCTGTTTGCCCGCGCCGGACTGGACGCGGCGATCCTCGAAGTTGGGCTGGGAGGCAGGCTGGACGCGGTTAATGCCTTCGACACCGACTGCGCGGTGCTGACCAGCGTGGACTTTGACCACATGGATTATCTCGGCGACAGCCGCCTGGCGATCGGTTATGAAAAGGCCGGAATCTTCCGCGCCGGCAAGCCGGCTGTCTGCGGCGAGTTTGACGTGCCTTACAGCGTCTTGGCCCATGCCGAGAAAATCGGCGCGGACCTGCGCCGGATCGGTCCCGATTTCGGGTATGACGGCCTGGAGCCGAACCAGTGGCGTTTCACCAGCAGGGACGGGCTGCGCCTGTCGCTGCCTTATCCCGCCTTGCGCGGCGCCTATCAGCTGGGCAATGCCTCAACCTGCCTGGCCGCGCTGGAACAGCTCGGGGCGCAGCTGCCGGTGGCCCACGACGACATCCGCCGCGGCTTGCTGGAGGCGGTAGTGCCTGGGCGCTTTCAGGTGCTGCCGGGTCGGCCGCAGCGGATTTTCGATGTGGCGCACAATCCCCACGCGGCCAGGGCGCTGGCCGAAAATCTTCGTGCCATGCCGCCGATGGGGAAGACCTTTGCCGTTTTCGCCATGCTGCGCGACAAGGATATCGCCGGGGTCGTGCGGGCGATGCAGGGGCAGGTGGACCTGTGGCTGGTCGCCGGGATCGGCCAGCCGCGCGGCGCGAGCGCCGGGGAGATGCTGCGGGTGCTGGAACAGGAAGGTTTGGCGCAGCGTGCCGAGGCGTTCCCGTCGGTGGCGGAAGCTTATCGCCATGCCTGTGCCAAGGCGGCCGAAGATGATAAAATTCTTGTCTTTGGTTCTTTTTACACCGTCGCGGAAGCGATGACGGGGGGATGACGGGTTTATGGCGAATCATGCGATGAGGGACGAGGAAGCCCAGCTCAGGCGGCGGGCAAGACGGCGCCTGATCGGGGCGGTTACCCTGGTTACGGTGATGGTGGTCGTCCTGCCCATGGTGCTGGACGGCGAGTCCAGACAGTCCGGCCAGGATATCGCCATCAACATTCCCTCACCGGGTTCGAGCGGGGACTTTGCTTCCCGATCCGTCCCCGTGCAAGCGGAGTCAGCCCCTGCTTCGCCGCCTCCGCAAGCAGAGCAGGCGCAGGCCCCCGCCGAAGCGCAAACCCCGCCCGCCAGGGCCGAAGAACTCGCACAAGCGCCTGCGGCAGCAGCTTCCGCCGAGCCGGCCCCGGCAGCCAAGGAACCGGCTCCCCAGCCGAAACACCAGGACGAGAAATCCGCTGCGGCTACCTCCGGGCAGGAAAATGTGCCATACGTGATTCAGCTGGGCGCGTTCGCCAACCAGGCCAATGCCAAAGAGCGCCAGTCCAGGCTGGCGGCGCTGAAGGTCAAGTTTTATACGGAAACGGTGAAAACGCCGAGCGGCGACAAACTGCGCGTGCGCGCCGGGCCTTACGCCACCCGCCAGGAAGCCGAGCGGGTGCAGGCGAAACTCAAGGCGGCGGGCATCCAGGATGGCGTGGTTGCGGAAAAGAAAGGGTGAGGGGTGAGGAGTGAGGGGTGAGGAGTAAAATCAGCGATGGTGTTGTCTTTGACTTTTCTCCTCACTCCTAACCCCTTACTCCTCACCGAATTTTAAAATGATGCTTTTCGATTACGCGGTGCTGGCGGTTGTCGGCATCTCCATCCTCCTCGGCTTGTTGCGCGGGCTGGTGCGCGAAGCGCTTAACCTGCTGGCGTGGGTGGCGGCTTTCTGGGTGGCCAACGCCTATACGGTGGAAATCGCGCCCTTGCTGCCGGAGGCGATCCCGACCGAGTCGGTGCGCTTTTTCGCCGCTTTTGTTCTGCTGTTTCTCGGCGCGCTGTTGCTGATGAGCCTGGTGACGATTGCGCTGGCGGAATTGGTGAAAACCCTGAAACTGGGTACCTACAACAGAGGGCTGGGCGCGCTGTTCGGTTTGCTGCGGGGGGGGCTAATCGTCCTTACGCTGGTGCTGCTGGCTGGGATGACCAGCCTGCCGCGCCAGGAGGTCTGGCGCAATGCCATGTTCAGTGCGCCGTTGGAGGCGTTCGCGGTGGATGTGAAGCCGTGGCTGCCTGAAGGCTTGTCTAAACGAATCAGTTACGAATGATCCTGGGATAATCGAACCATGTGCGGAATTTTAGGAATAGTGGCGAAAAGCCCGGTCAACCAGCTGCTCTACGACGGCCTGCAAGTCCTGCAGCACCGCGGCCAGGATGCAGCGGGGATAGTCACCGGCGAGGGGAACACCTTCCACATGCACAAGGCCAACGGCCTGGTGCGAGACGTGTTCCGCACCCGCGACATGCGCAACCTGCTCGGCAACATGGGGATCGCCCATGTGCGTTATCCAACGGCAGGGAGCGCTTCTTCCTCCGCCGAGGCGCAGCCGTTCTACGTCAACTCGCCGTTCGGTATCGTCCTCGGTCACAACGGCAATCTCACCAACACCGAGCAGCTGCAGGAAGACCTGTTCCGCCAGGATCTGCGCCACGTCAACACCAGCTCCGATTCCGAGGTTCTGCTCAACGTCCTGGCGCACGAACTGCAGGAAAAGGTTTCCAATCACCGGCTCGACCCCGCCGCCGTTTTTGCCGCGGTGGCCGGGGTGCATCGGCGCTGCCGTGGCGCCTATGCGGTGGTGGCGTTGATTGCCGGTTATGGTCTGATCGCTTTCCGCGACCCCTACGGTATCCGTCCGCTGGTGATCGGCTATTGCGATACCGAGCTGGGGCGCGAGTATCTGGTGGCATCGGAATCCGTCGCGCTCGATGTGCTGGGCTTCAAGCTGCTGCGCGACGTGGCGCCGGGCGAGGCGATCCTGGTTGAGGTGGAGGGCAAGTTCCACAGCCAGCAGTGCGCCGCCAATGCTTCCCTCAATCCCTGTATTTTCGAATACGTTTACCTGGCGCGGCCGGATTCGGTGATCGACGGCGTTTCGGTGTACGAAAGCCGGCTGCGCATGGGCGAGAGCCTGGCCGAGAAAATCCGCACCGACTTCGGCCACCTGAAAATCGACGTGGTGATCCCGATCCCCGACACCAGCCGCCCCAGCGCCCTGCAACTGGCGAACGCGCTGGGCGTGCCCTACCGCGAGGGCTTCATCAAGAACCGCTACATCGGCCGCACCTTCATCATGCCGGGCCAGGCGATGCGCAAGAAGTCGGTGCGCCAGAAGCTCAACGCCATCGGCATCGAGTTCCAGGGCAAGAACGTGCTGCTGGTCGACGATTCCATCGTGCGCGGCACGACCAGCCAGCAAATCGTGCAGATGGCGCGGGATGCCGGCGCCGCCCAGGTGTTCTTCGCCTCGGCCGCGCCGCCGGTGCGCTACCCCAACGTCTACGGCATCGATATGCCGACGCTGCAGGAACTGCTCGCCACCGGCCGCAACGATGAAGAGATCGCCCGCGAGATCGGCGCCGATGCGCTGATCTACCAGAACCTCGATGCGCTGGAGCGCGCCGTGCGGATGGTCAACCCGGCGATCACCTGTTTCGACACTTCGTGTTTCGACGGTCGTTACATCACCGGCGACATCACCCCGGAATATCTGGCCAAGATCGAACATGCACGCAACAGCCCACGGCCGTCGAGCGACTCTTCATCGAGCAAGCAGCTGGATCTGAACCTGGCGAGGACAGAATGAACGAACAAGACTACCAGCTGGAAACCCTGGCGGTGCGCGCCGGCATCGAGCGCAGCCAGTTCAGAGAGCATTCCGAGGCGCTCTATCTGACCTCCAGCTTCGTCTTCGGCAGTGCGGCCGAAGCCGCGGCGCGCTTCTCCGGGCAGACGCCGGGCAATATCTACGCGCGCTTCACCAACCCCACCGTCACGGCATTCCAGGAACGGCTGGCGGTGCTGGAGGGCGCGGAAAGCTGCGTCGCCACCTCCTCCGGCATGTCCGCGATCCTGGCCACCGTGATGGGGTTGCTTTCCGCCGGCGACCACATCGTTGCCTCGCAGAGCCTGTTCGGCGCCACCGTGCAGCTGTTCGGCAACATCATGAAGCGCTTCGGCATAGTAACCACCTTCGTTTCCCAGACTGACGTGGCGGCCTGGCGCGCGGCGGTACAGCCCAACACCAAGCTGCTGTTTGCCGAAACCCCTTCCAACCCGCTCACCGAGATTTGCGACATCGCCGCCCTGAGCCAGGTTGCCAAACAGGCCGGCGCTTTGCTGGCGGTGGACAACTGCTTCTGCACCCCGATCCTGCAACGCCCGCTGGACTTGGGCGCCGACCTCGTCATTCACTCCGCCACCAAGTATCTGGACGGGCAGGGCAGGGTGCTGGGCGGCGCGGTGCTGGGCCGCAAGGAAGTCATCGATCCGGTGTATACCTTCCTGCGCACCGCCGGCCCGACCATGAGCGCCTTCAATGCCTGGATCTTCCTGAAGGGGCTGGAAACACTGTCGCTCCGCATGGAAGCCCATTCACGCAGCGCCCTCGAACTGGCCTTGTGGCTGGAACAGCAGCCGCAGGTGGAGCGGGTCTTCTATCCGGGCCTGCCATCACACCCGCAGTACGC
>JAIOJM010000106.1 GCA_019911785.1 Sulfuricella sp.
AACTCACTGCCGGTTGGACTGAGCTACGGCTAAATGGTGCGTGAGTCGCCGCTAAATCTGTCCCTTGGCGGCGACCTTGGCGTTGAATTTCGCCGCGTCGATCACGAAGCGCTCGTGCGTGCCCTCGGTGATCTTGTCGACGCCGTCGTCGGCCTCGACGTGGAAAGTGAGCTTGCGCCCCTCGATGTTCTCCAGCCGGACTTTGACCGTTACCGTCAGCCCCGGCGGGGTGGCGGCGAGGTGGGAAAGGTTAACGTGGGTGCCGACGGTCTGCTCTCTGGGCCAGTCCAGATGCGGATTGACGGCCTGGATGCAGGCCCATTCGCACAGCCCGACCATGAAACCGGTGGCGAACACTTCCGGCATCTGCTGGAATTCCGGCGCCTCGGGAAAAAGCTGCGGCACGGTCTTGGTTTCCGGCACGCGGAACTTGAATTCGTAGGCGAGGCCAGGCTGCAGGGTGTCCTTCATCAGGTCTTGTTCGGGCAGTTCTGCTTGGTGCAGTCGGCGAACAGGTACAGCGAGTGCTCGCGGACAATGAAGCCGCGCTCCTTGGCGACCCTGTCCTGGCGTTTCTCGATGTCCGGGTCGTAAAACTCTTCCACCTTGCCGCACTGCAGGCAGACCAGGTGGTCGTGATGCTTGCCCTGGTTGAGTTCGAACACTGCCTTGTCGCCCTCGAAGTGGTGGCGGATCAGCAGCCCCGCCTGCTCGAACTGGGTCAGCACCCGGTATACCGTGGCCAGGCCCACGTCCTCGTTGTCCGCCAGCAGGATTTTGTACACGTCCTCGGCGGTGAGGTGGCGTACGTCGCTGGTCTCGAACAGGTTGAGGATTTTCAGGCGCGGGGTGGTGGCCTTGAGCCCGGCATTTTTCAGGTCTTGCGAGTCGCCCATGAGTCGATCCTAATGATTTAATCGTGGTAGTTCGGGGTTAAAAGCTTTTTCCGGGTTTAATCATATAATGTTTACCCTTCGCTTTCCAGCGCTTCCGGGGATGTTATAATGCCGCCACTTTATTGTTTTTTGCCGGGATTTTTATGAAATCCGTTCTGCGGGCACTTGCTGCCATCTCCATTCTGCTTCTTGCCGCCTGTTCCGTGACCGACAAGGTTGGCGAAAAGCTTACGCCTTACAAAATCGACATCCAGCAGGGCAATGTCGTCACCCAGGAAATGGTGGCGAAACTCAAGCCCGGCATGACCAGGGCCCAGGTGCGATTTGTCATGGGCACGCCGCTCATCACGGACGCATTCCACGCCAATCGATGGGATTATGTCTACCGCTTTCAGAAAGCCGGCAAGCTGACGGAAGAGCGGAAGCTGGCGCTGTTCTTCGATCAGGAATTGCTGCAACGCGTCGAAGGGGACGTGGTAGCCGCCAGCCCGGCAAAGGAAGAGAAGAAGGCGCCGGAGCAACCGGCGCAGGACACGGCGCCGGCGAAGGAAGAAAAGGGCTTTTTCGGCAGCATGATCGAAAAAATAGGATTCTGAACATGGGTACACTGAATATCGCGATTGCGGGCAGCTCGGGCCGGATGGGCCGTGCCCTGCTCGAGGCGGTGGGGCAAGCGCCGGACATGCGGCTTGCAGCCGCCCTGGAGCGGAAGGGCAGTCCGTTCGTCGGCAGGGATGCGGGCGAACTTTTCGGCGCGCCATGCGGTGTTTCCATCAGCGAAGATACGGCGACCGCGCTCGCGGGGTGCCATGCGCTGATCGATTTCACCCGCCCCGAGGCGACACTGGATCACCTGCAAGCCTGCCGCGAACTCGGCATCAATATGGTCATCGGCACCACCGGTTTCACGCCCGAGCAGAAAGGGCTGATTGCAGACGCCGGTCGTGATATCGGCGTGGTGTTCGCTCCCAACATGAGCGTCGGCGTAAACCTCAGCCTCAAGCTGCTCGACATGGCGGCGCGTGTCCTGAATGAGGGCTACGATATCGAGATCGTCGAGGCGCATCATCGCCACAAGGTGGATTCCCCTTCCGGCACTGCGCTGCGCATGGGTGAGGTGGTGGCCAATGCGCTCGGCAGGAATCTGGCGGAATGTGCGGTGTATGGCCGCGAAGGTGTCACCGGCGAGCGTTCCCCTTCGACGATCGGCTTCGCCACGGTGCGCGGCGGCGATATCGTCGGCGACCACACCGTGCTGTTTGCCGGCACCGGCGAACGTATCGAGATCACCCACAAGGCCAGCAGCCGCGCCACCTTTGCGCTGGGTGCGCTGCGCGCCGCGCGCTTCCTCGCGCAGCGCGGCAAGGGGCTGTTTGACATGCAGGACGTGCTTGGTCTACGGTAGCGTAAAACTCGCGTCAGCGAGCCTTCGTCCCCCTCGCCCGCTTGCGGGAGAGGGCAAGGGGTGAGGGAAACGACACATGGCGCGTGCGCCATGTGTCGTTGATCGCAGCGGCGTAATCCGGTATAATCCCAACAGTTTGAAGAGCGGGGGAGGGCGTGAGCCTACCCCGCTTTGCATATCCGCTTTAATCTCAAGGAGCCTCCGTGCCGCACCACCAGACCGCCATTCTCGCGCTTGCTGATGGGACAGTATTTCGCGGCATTTCCATCGGCGCTGCCGGCCACACCATCGGCGAGGTAGTGTTCAATACCGCGATGACCGGGTATCAGGAAATTCTTACCGATCCTTCCTATTGCCGCCAGATCGTCACCCTGACTTACCCGCATATCGGTAATGTCGGCACCAATGCCGAAGATGCCGAATCGACGCAGGTTCATGCTGCCGGCCTGGTGATCCGCGATTTGCCGATCCAGTCCAGCAACTGGCGCAGCAGCGAAGATCTGGGCGCTTATCTCCAGCGTCATAATGTGGTCGCCATCGCCGATATCGACACCCGCAAGCTGACGCGCCTGCTGCGCGAAAAGGGCGCGCAGAGCGGCTGCCTGATGGCCGGCGATATTGACGAGGCCAGGGCCATCGAGCTGGCGCGCGGCTTCCCCGGCTTGGCCGGCATGGATCTGGCCAAGGTGGTGAGCAGCAACCAGCCTTATACTTGGCAGGAGGGCGAGTGGAAGCTGGGCAGCGGCTTCACGCTCCAGGATAACCCCCGGTTTCATGTGGTCGCCTATGACTACGGCGTCAAGCGCAACATCCTGCGCATGCTGGCCGAGCGCGGCTGCAGGGTGACCGTTCTGCCCGCCCAGACGCCGGTCGAGGAAGTGTTCAGGCTCAAGCCGGATGGCGTGTTCCTGTCCAACGGCCCGGGCGACCCCGAGCCTTGCGATTACGCGATTAATGCGATCAAGGAAGTGCTCGGCAAGGGTATTCCCACCTTCGGCATCTGCCTCGGTCACCAATTGCTGGCGTTGGCCTCCGGCGCCAAGACGCGCAAGATGAAATTCGGCCACCACGGTGCCAACCACCCGGTGCAGGATCTCGACAGCGGTCGCGTCATGATCACCAGCCAGAACCACGGTTTCGCGGTTGACGAGGCGACCCTGCCGGCCAACCTGCGCGTGACGCACAAGTCGCTGTTCGACGGCAGCAACCAAGGGTTGAGCCGCACCGACGTGCCGGCGTTCAGCTTCCAGGGTCACCCCGAGGCGAGCCCAGGGCCGCACGACGTGGATTACTTGTTTGACCGGTTTATCGATTTGATGAGGGATCAGGGGTCAGGGGCTAGGGGCTAGGGTGCGTACGGCAATCAGCAGTTACCGCGATTTGAAAGTGTGGCAACTGTCTATGCGTTTGGTGGAAGAAACATATTCTTTGACATCCCACTTTCCCGGAAATGAAAAATTTGGCTTGGCCAGTCAGGTTCAGAGATCGTCGGTTTCGGTGCCTTCGAACATTGCCGAAGGGCAAGCCAAGGATTCAACAAAGGATTATTTACGATTTATTTCTATGTCGTTGGGGTCATTGGCTGAACTTGAAACCCAGTTGATTATCTCCCGACGGTTGAACTACATAACGGAAACCCATTTAACAGAAATTC
>JAIOJM010000107.1 GCA_019911785.1 Sulfuricella sp.
CCGCATCCTGCCCGAGCTGGACGCCCTGTTCGGCGTGCCGCAGACCGAGCAATACCACCCCGAGATAGATACCGGGGTGCACGTGATGATGGTGGTGGACTACGCCGCCGCGCAGAACTACGACCTGCCGGTGCGCTTCGCTGCGCTCACTCACGACCTCGGCAAGGGTACTACGCCGCGCATGGAGTGGCCGCGCCACATAGCCCATGAAGAGCGCAGTTTTGAACTGGTGAAGCAACTGTGCCAGCGTCTGCGTGTGCCCAACGAGTGCCGCGAACTGGCGTTGGTGGTGGCGCGTTTTCACGGCGTTCCGCTGCGTGCCTTCGAGTTGCGGCCTGAAACCCTGCTCAAGCTATTGCTGGAAACCGATGCCCTGCGCCAGCCATGGCGCTTCGAAGCCTTCCTTCTGGCGTGCACCGCCGATTGTTGCGGTCGGCTCGGCTACCAGGATGCGGTGTTCGAGCCTGCCAATTTTCTGCGTGAGGCGCTCAAGGTTGCTCAGGCAGTGGATGCTGGTGCGGTGGCGCAGCAATGCTCCGATCCGGCGCAAATTCGCGACCGTGTGTATGAGGCGCGTCTGGCGGCAATCTGGGCTTGGCGCGAAAATTGGGCAGGTAATCCGGCGGGCTAATTACTTATGCATGTAACTGGCTTCAGTAAAGCCAGTAGGGGTACCGGTAAGGCCAGGGACCCCAGAACGGGTCGTAGTAGCGGTAATAGTGGGGCTCCAGCTTCGGCCATAGATGGAGCGATTCGATCGCAAGCCGTGGGCAACTGAACTCATAGGCGCCGATTTTGCATTCGGCAGGCGCCTGTACACTGCCGACAAAAGTGATTTTCCTGCCGGCCGGATAAGCGGCAGGATCGTAAAACCCCGCACCGCAGGCGATAAACCGGCCTTCAGTCTGATCGGTTTGTTTGGGTTCTCCATCGCTGTCCAGCGGACGGCTCAGTATTTCAAAGCAGGATTCAGTCTTGAGCGGCGCAACGCTGATGATCATTCCTCCCCAGCGCACGCGGCTTCCCGCCGCTTCGTTCGACAGCGCCTGCTTCAGCGAAACAGGCGCAAACGGGCCGCGGGCAATGGGGGTTGGTGTGGTGGCGCAGGCGCTGAGCAGGAGCAGGAACGCGGTGGCGAGGAGGGCGCGGATCATGGCAGACTCCAGACTGAACAATATCTAAATTGGAGTCGCATCCCTCTTTGTGGTTCCCGCGCTGGCAGCCGGTCACGTTGAATTTCCAGCTGCCAGAGCCTGCCCAACCAGCTTGAAGATCATTTCCTCCTCGTCGGCGGCGATCTTGAGGATAGGCGCGCACCCTGGACAATTTAAAATCATCTTGTTGTCGGAGTTGGCACGGTGATCGAGCTTGAAGCCGAGAAACCCCAACGGCTCGCAGACCATGGAACGGATCAGGGGCGCATGTTCGCCGATGCCGCCGGAGAACACCAGCGCGTCGATCCCACCTGCCTTGGCGGCCAGCGCCCCGATGGCGGCGCGCACCTGGCGGCAAAAATATTCGATGGCGAAGTCGGCCGCGTCGCTATGGCTTTCGATCAGGGTGGACATTTCGCTACCCTGCCCGTCCGACAGCGCGAGCAGCCCCATGCGGTGATAGACCAGGTCAGCCAACTCTTCGGCACCGTAGCGCTTGGCCAGTTCCAACATCACGCCGGGGTCGAGATCGCCGCTGCGCGTGCCCATGACGATCCCGCCCGCCGGGCTGTATCCCATGGTGGTGTCCGCCGACTTGAGATTGTCCAGCAGGCACAGGCTGGCGCCGTTACCCAGGTGCGCCACCACCACCCTACCGCGCGCCTTGTCGCCGATCAGGCCGGGCAGGACGCTGGCGACATGGGCGTAATTCAAGCCGTGGAAACCGTAGCGCCGCAACCCCAGTTCTTGCGGGATCGGCAACCGCGATGCCAATTCCGGCAGCGTGGCGTGAAATGCAGTATCGAAACAGGCGATTTGCGGAACCTCGAAACGCTCACTGCACATATCCAGCCCGAGCAAATTGCCCGGCATATGCAACGGCGCCAGATGGGTAATGCTTTCGAGGCGCGCGCGCTCGGCGCTATCCAGCACCCGCGCCGCATCGGTGATTTCCCCGCCATGGACGAAACGGTGGCCGACAGCAGTCGGCCTATTGCCGCCCAGATCCGCCATCAAGCGGTCGAAGGCCGCGCCATGATCGCGGCTAAAGCCCCTCTGGCCGATGTGCTCGTAACGGAAGCCCAGACGTGAACCGTCAGTGGCGAAAAAACTCGCTTTGAGGCTGGATGAACCGCTGTTGATGGTGAGAACTGAAATCATCAGACCATCAGAGCCAACAACTTATCGAAAGCCGTCGCGAAAAGTTTAACGCCATCTTGTTGAAGCGCTTCCCCCACGGTGTCGAGATCAATTTTGAGGGCCGCCAAGGCCCTTACTTGAGCGTCTGCTTCAGCCATGGCCAGGTCCAGTGTAGGGGCGGCTTTGCCGTGGTCGCGGAATGCAAACAGCGTGGCATCTGGTGCCGTGTTGACGGTTTCCGGACCGATCAGGGGCTCCAGATACATCACATCGCTGAAAGCGGGGTTCTTGGTCCCGGTGCTGGCCCAGAGTGGGGTTTGAGGACGAACACCCGCCGCAGCCAAGGCTGAGAACGCTGGGCCGTGGAACAGCTCGAGGTAACGTCGGTAGCATTGTTTGGCCACGGCCACGGCGCTTTTTCCGCGCAGGTTCAGCGCCTCGCCGCCGATGGCTTCCAGACGCTGGTCCACCAGCGTATCCACCCGGCTCAGGAAAATGCTGGCGACGGATTTTAGTCTTTTCGGGTCGCCACCGGATTCCACCCAGCGCTTGGCTCCCCGGAGATAGGCCTGGGCCACCGCCTCTTCGTGAGCCAAAGAGAACATGAGGGTGACGTTGATATTTATCCCTTCGGCGATGAGGCGTTCGAAGGCGCGGATGCCCACAGGGGTGGCGGGCACCTTGATCAGTAAATTGTCGCGGCCGACGGCTTCCTTCAGGCGGCGCGCGGCATTTACCGTGCCTTCCCCGTCGTGAGCAAGGCTGGGGGAAACTTCCAGGCTGACGTATCCAGCGTCGCCGACCGAGCGCTCGAATACCGGGTGCAGGATGTCGCAGGCGACACGAATGTCGGCAATGACCAGGGTTTCGTAGCGCTGTTCGGCACTCAGCGAGGAGGCTTTGAGAACGGCCAGTTCGTCCTGGTAATAAGGGCTTTCGACCAGGGCTTTATGAAAAATGGAGGGATTGGATGTTACGCCACTCACACCGTCTTCATCCACCAGACGCTGGAGAGTACCTTCTCGCAACAGGGTGCGGGAAAGGTTGTCCAGCCAGATTTGCTGCCCCAGTTTTTCGATGGTGAGAAGGGGGTTGATCATCCGTGGTTTTTTTCCTCATTGGGTTTCACTTCGTCTAGCGCAACCTACACGCAGATCAATACGGCCACGTCCAGCCGGCGGCCTCGGGTAGGTCGACGCCATGTTCGTAGGCGTAGTTGCGGCACTCGAGTTGCTTGTCGCGCAGCCGCTCCTTGACGTGAGCACCGGCCACGCGCAGGGCCTGGATGCGGTCGATGGCGTCGATGGCCAGGCTGAAGCGGTCGATTTCATTCTTGATCGCCAGTTCCAGCGGCGTGTTGATGTTGCCCTTTTCCTTGTAGCCGCGCACGTGCATGTTGCCGTGGTTGGTGCGGCGGTAGGCGAGGCGATGGATCAGCCAGGGGTAGCCGTGGAAGTTGAAGATCACCGGTTTGTCTACCGTGAACAGGCTGTCGAAGTCCTTGTCAGAGAGGCCGTGCGGGTGCTCCCTGGTGGGCGTCAGCTTGTACAGATCGACCACGTTGACGAAGCGGATCTTGAGATCGGGAAAATTCTCGCGCAGCAACACTACCGCCGCCAGTGCTTCCTTGGTGGGAATGTCGCCGGCGCAGGCCATCACCAGATCCGGCTCGCAACCGTCGTCGTTGCTCGCCCAGTCCCAGATGCCGATGCCCTTGCTGCAGTGCTTGATCGCCGCGTCCATGTCGAGAAACTGCAAATGCTTCTGCTTGTCGCAGACGATCACGTTGATGTAATCGGTGCTTTCCAGGCAATGCTGCGAAACCGACAGCAGGGTGTTGACGTCGGGCGGCAGGTAAATGCGCGTGACATTCGGACTCTTGTTCACCACCACGTCGAGGAAACCCGGGTCCTGGTGGGTGAAGCCGTTGTGATCCTGACGCCACACGGTGGAAGTAATCAGCAGATTCAGCGACGACACCGGCGCGCGCCACGGCACATCCTTCGACATGTCGAGCCACTTGGCGTGCTGGTTGAACATCGAGTCGATGACGTGAACGAAGGCTTCGTAGGTTGAGAAAAAGCCGTGGCGGCCGGTCAGCAGGTAGCCTTCCAGCCAGCCTTCCAGGGTGTGTTCGGAGAGCATCTCCATGACCCGGCCATCGGGAGACAGTTCGCCGCCATCGGCGTCTTCCGGCAAGAAATCGGCGAGCCAGGTTTTCTTGCTGACTTCGTAGATGTCGTCGAGCTTGTTGGAGCTGTTCTCGTCCGGGCCGAAGACGCGGAAATTGGTCATATTGTTGCGCATGACGTCGCGCAGCAGCTTGCCCAGCGGGCGGGTATTTTCGGCCACCGCAGTCCCGGGCTTGTCAACGGCGATGGCGTAATCGCGGTAATCCGGCATCCGCAGGGCCTTGCGCAACAGGCCGCCGTTGGCGTGGGGATTGGCGCTCATGCGGCGGTTGCCTTGCGGGGCGAGCGCCCTGAGCTCGGCACGCAGGCGCCCGCTTTCGTCGAACAATTCTTGCGGCTGGTAGCTGCGCAGCCAATCTTCCAGCTGCTGAAGGTGCGCGGGATTGCCTTTCACATCACCGATCGGAACCTGATGGGCGCGCCAGAAACCTTCCACCTTCTTGCCGTCCACCTCTTTCGGCCCGGTCCAGCCTTTCGGGCTGCGCAGCACGATCATCGGCCAGCGCGGACGGGTCGGCCTGCCGTTGGCGCGCGCCTCTTGCTGAATGCGGTGGATTTCGATCAGGCATTGCTCCATCGTCGCCGCCATCTTTTCGTGCATGGCCGCCGGGTCGCCGCCCTCGACCAAGTACGGCGTCCAGCCGTAACCCTTGAACAGGTTCTCCAGCTCCTCGCGGGAGATGCGCGCGAGGAGGGTGGGGTTGTTGATCTTGTAACCGTTGAGATGCAGGATCGGCAGCACCGCGCCATCACGGATCGGGTTGAGGAACTTGTTGGAGTGCCAGCTCGTTGCCAGCGGCCCGGTTTCCGCTTCGCCGTCGCCGACCACCACCGTCACCAGCAGATCGGGGTTGTCATAAGCAGCGCCAAAAGCATGGGAAATGCTGTAGCCCAGCTCGCCACCCTCGTGGATCGACCCCGGCGTTTCCGGGGTGCAGTGGCTGCCGATGCCGCCGGGGAAGGAGAATTCCTTGAAGAACTGGCGCATCCCTTCTTCGTCCTCGCCCTTGTTGGGGTAGGTTTCGCTGTAAGTGCCTTCCAGATACACCGGCCCAAGGACGCCCGGCGCGCCGTGACCGGGTCCGGCGAGGAAAATCGCGTCCTGATCGTACTTGTTGATCAGGCGATTCAGATGGACGTAGGCGAAAGCCAGGCCGGGAGTTGAACCCCAGTGACCCAGCAGGCGGCTCTTGATGTGCTCGGGCTTGAGCGGCTCCCTGAGCAGCGGATTGTCGCGCAGGTAGATCATCCCGGCGGCCAGGTAGTTGCAGGCGCGCCAGTAGGCGTCCATGGCGCGGAGTTCGTCGGCGGATAGAGTGGGGTCGGGGAAAGTCGTCGTGCCGCTCATGAGAAGCTCCTGAAACTGAAAAAGTGGCTGAACATCTAGCAGTCAGTCGACCTGAAATGCCTCCATGACAGGTCAGGCTTTCGCCTGACCTGTTGGGTTGAAGTCCAACCCCCTGGCTTCAATATAGCTGACGATTAGCCCACCTTCGGCAGCCGCTCCAGCGCGGCCTTGATCGCTTCCTCGGGATAGGCGAAGTCCTCCAACTTGCCGCTGAAGTAGCTGTCGTAGGCGCCCATGTCGAAGTGGCCGTGGCCGGAGAGATTGAAGAACAGCGTCTTCGCCTCGCCGCTTTCCTTGCAGCGCAGCGCCTCGTCGATGCAGGCCGCGATGGCATGGTTGGATTCCGGCGCAGGGATGATGCCCTCGGCGCGGGCGAACGTGACGCCGGCCTGGAAGGTGGCCAGTTGCGGCACGGCTACCGCCTCGATCAGTTTCTCGTGATAGAGCTGCGACACCAGGGCAGAGTCGCCATGGTAGCGCAGGCCGCCGGCGTGGATGCCGGGCGGCATGAAATCGTGGCCAAGGGTGTACATCAGCATCATCGGCGTGAGCTTGGCGGTGTCGCCGAAGTCGTAGGCGTAATGGCCGCGGGTCAGCGTCGGGCAGGAGGTGGGTTCCACTGCCACCAGGCGCACGTTTTTGCCGGCCGCCTTGTCGGCGAAGAAGGGGAAGGCTGCGCCGCCGAAGTTGGAGCCGCCACCGCAGGGGGCGAAGATCATGTCCGGGTAGTCTCCGGCCTTTTCGAACTGCTTTTTGGCTTCCAGGCCGATCACGGTCTGGTGCAGCAGCACGTGGTTGAGCACCGAACCCAGAGCGTAGTTGGTATCGGTGCGCGAGGCGGCATCCTCCACCGCTTCCGAGATCGCCAGGCCGAGCGAGCCCTGGTTGTCGGGGTCGGCGGCCAGCGCGGCACGGCCGGTGTGGGTTTCCATGCTCGGGCTGGCGAACACTTCCGCCCCCCAGGTCTGCATCATCGAACGGCGGTAGGGTTTCTGTCCGTAGCTCACCTTGACCATGTAGACCCGGACCTCAAGCCCGAACATCTGCCCCGCCAGCGCCATCGAGCAGCCCCACTGCCCGGCGCCGGTTTCGGTGGCGATGCGCTTGATGCCGGCTTCCGCGTTGTAATAGGCCTGGGCCACGGCGGTGTTGGGCTTGTGCGACCCAGCCGGGGAAACGCCTTCGTACTTGTAATATATCTTCGCCGGGGTGCCGAGCGCCGCTTCAAGCCGGTGGGCGCGGAACATCGGCGAGGGCCGCCATAGCTGGTAGATTTCGCGCACCTTCTCGGGAATCTGAATCCAGCGCTGGGCGGACATTTCCTGCTCGATCAGGCTCATCGGAAAGATGGCGGTGAGGGCTTCCGGCCCGATCGGCTTGCCGTCCGGACCTAGCGGCGGAGCAGGCGGGTTGGGCATGTCGGCGACGACGTTGTACCAGTGGGTTGGGATTTCGGCTTCGTCCAGCAGGATTTTGGTTTGCGACATGGCGACCTCACTCGGTTTTGTTGAAGAATGAAAATTCGGCGGCGTCCCGGCAGGTTTTCCCCTGCGCCCGAACAGATCGCCCTGCCCGCGTAATTTCTAGGTTTCGGTAGCTCCGGTCAACAAATGATACCCGGTTTTAATCGCCATGGCGGCCAGATTATCTGGCGACCCGCGACACGCAAAAAGTTGCGGTTATGCCATGATCTTTCCATCCACCAGGCGAACCTGGCGCTGGGTCAGGGCGGACAGCTGCACGTCGTGGGTCACGGTGATGACCGCCTGGCCATTTTCCTCGGCCAGCCTGCGGAAGATGTCGAATACGATCTGGCCGTTGCGGGTGTCCAGGTTGCCGGTCGGTTCGTCCGCCAGGACGATGAGCGGGTCGTTGGCCAGCGCGCGGGCGATAGCGACGCGCTGGCGCTGGCCGCCGGAGAGCTGTTCCGGCTTCTTGTCCAGCTCCGGCCCCATCCCCAGTTCGGCCAGCAGATCGGCGGAACGGCTGCGGATTTCCCTGTCGCTGCGTTCGCCCAGCTTGCGCATCGGGATCATGACGTTTTCCTGCACGCTGAATTCTGGCAGCAGGAAATGGAACTGGAACACGAAGCCCAGCTTACGCAGGCGCAGTTCCGCCAGTTCCGCGCCGGAGAGCGTGGAAGTGTCGCGCCCTTCGAGATACACCGCGCCGGAGCTGGGCATGTCGAGCAGCCCCAGCAGGTAAAGCAGCGAGGACTTGCCCGAGCCGGAAGGCCCGGTGATGGCGACGAACTCGCCCGGCGCGACGGAGAGGTCGATATCCTGCACCAGCGTGACCGGCACCGGGCCGGGCAGGATGCGGGTGACCTTGCGCGCTTCGATCAGGGGGGTGCTCATGCCGCCTCCTTTCGCAAGCCCCCCTTCCCTCCAGGAGGGGGAGGGAAATAGGTAGGCTGAGCCGCAAATCGCGGCGAGGGCGCCGCTCCCACATACACCGAGTATTCCAATGGACAATCCGGGATCATGCCGCCCCCCGGATGATCTCGACCGGGTTCAGCCGCGCCGCTTTGCGCGCCGGCAGGTAGGCGGCGAACACGGCGGAAACTATGGCAAAGCTGCCGGCGATCAGGTAGTGCCAGGGCGAGTAATGCAGGAAAAAGCCCTGGGCGCTGATCAGCCCCTCGATATTGAAGCGCACCAGGCCGAGCAGGCGTGTCAGCCCGTAGCCCAGCAGCCAGCCCGCCAGCGTGCCGATCACACCCACCGCCAGCCCTTCAAGAACGAAGATGCGGCGGATGTCACCCTCGCCGAAGCCCATCGATTTGAGGATGGCGATGTCGCGCGTCTTTTCGTGGATCACGGTGGAGATGATGTTGAAGATGCCGAAGGCGGCGACGATCAGGATCGCGCTCACGGTGGAATACATCACCCCGTTCTGGATC
>JAIOJM010000108.1 GCA_019911785.1 Sulfuricella sp.
ATTCAGGGGGATTTGGCGCGGGGACTGAAAATCTGAGGGGCTTTGCATTTTATATCGAAAAGAGTATAAATAAAATTGCAGCCAATAAACTGGCTGGGCGATAGCAGCAAAATGGTAAGCGAGGTTCAACAAATGAGCCAAGAGGATTTGATCATCGAGCAAGGCAGCGGAAACGTGTTTGCCGATTTGGGTTTCCCGCCCGAAGAAGCGCAGAATCTGATTCTGCGAGCTGAGCTGATTAATCAGATTGAAGACTACGTGGCCAGTAGTGGCATGACTCAGCAGCAGTCAGCGAAGAAGTTGGGTGTAACCCAGCCACGACTGAATTTACTGCTCAAAGGAAAAATCAACGAATTTTCTATCGATGCGCTGGTGAACATGGCCGCCAAGGCAGGAATGCAGGTTGAAATGAAGGTGAAGCGGGCCGCCTAGGCAAGTTGTTGAGAAGGCTTGGTTGTTGCGCTTCGCGGATGGTTTGGGTGCCGGGGCCGCCCGGCAGGCGGGATACTTTCTTTGTACGGACTAAAGAAAAGTATCCAACGCCCGTAAAGGGTGTCCCCGCCGGACGCTCTGTGCTTCGCACAGGTCACGGCGAGAAGAAAACCGCCCCACTCCGCCGCCCTTCGCTTCGCTACGGGCTCCCTGGGTTACTCGCCTAGCCGGGCGGCTGCGTTTGTCTGAGGCCAAGGGCCGAGTTTTGTTTGATTAAATTCGCGTGTAGGTGTAATCTTAAGTTCAATGACATCGATCGACATTACAGGACGCCAAAATGAGCCAGATTACTGCAAGACTGCCAGATGAACTGGTCGCTTCACTGGATGAGGCGGCTACCCAATTGCGACGGACGCGTGCCGATGTGGTTCGACAGGCGGTGGAATATTACCTGGATGATTTTGAGGATATTTCCCGTTCTATAGAGGTGCTGCGCGACCCCGCCGACCCGGTGCTGGATTGGGAAGCTGTCAAGCATGACCTACTTCGTCAGCATTAAGCAGAGCGCAGTCAAGGCGCTTGAGAAGGTGGCGCGGGAAGATCGACTGCGTATTATCGACGCCATTGATCAGCTCAAAATCAATCCCACGGCGGGTGGCGTGCTGAAAGGCGAGTTTTCCGGATTACGCCGTATTCGGGTTGGCAACTATCGCGTGGTGTACGAAGTGCAGGATCAGAAGTTGATCGTGCTGGTCGTCCGTATTGGACATCGCCGGGAAGTTTATCGATAGGCCAGGTCAGCCTCCGTTATTTCCCGCCAACAAAACTCTTTGTTAGTTGCGTTTCGCCTCACCCATCAGCCTGACATTCTTCTCATAAGCCTCCCGCGCATTCCCTACACACTCCAGGAACAACGGCAACTCCTCCATCAGCAGCGCCTGCGGCCCATCCACCAGCGCCTTGGTGGGCGCCGGGTGGAAATCCACCAGGATCATGTTGGCGCCGGCAATCACGCCTTGCATGGTGGCGTGGAAGATTTCCAGGAGGCCGTCCGGGGCGCGGTTGCGGGTGCCGACCGAGTGCGACGGGTCAACGCATACCGGCATCCGGGTCAGGCGTTTGACTACGGGCACATGGGCGAAATCGACCAGGTTGCGGTGTGGGTCACCCATGTTGGTTTTCATGCCTCTGAGGCCGAACACCACGTTGCGGTTGCCTTCCGAGGCCAGGTATTCGGCGGCGTTGAGGGATTCGTCCAGGGTGATGCCGAAGCCGCGTTTGAGCAGCACCGGGAATTCGCGCTGGCGACCGACAATTTTCAGCAGCTCGAAGTTCTGGGTGTTGCGGGTGCCGATCTGCAGCATGACCCCGGTGGGGTTGTTGGTCTGCTTCAGCGCTTCACGGATCTCGTCGACATGGGATTCATGAGTGATTTCCATGGCAATCACCTTGATGCCGTACTTGCCGGCCAGTTCGAACACCCAAGGCAGGCAGGCCTTGCCGTGGCCCTGGAAGGCGTAGGGGCTGGTGCGCGGCTTGTAGGCGCCCATCCGGGTGCAGACCTGGCCGTGATCGCGCAGCGCCTTCATCATCATCTCGACGTGTTCCGGCGTGTCCACCGCGCACAGGCCGGCAAAGACGTTGAGGTTGTCCTGACCGAAACGCACGCCGTTGTATTCGAAATGGGTGGGGCGATGGTCGTCCTTGTGTCGCCCCAGTACCCGGTATTCCTCGGAAATGCGCACCACGCGCTCGACGCCGGGCAGGCTTTCGATGTTTTCCAGCGAGAGCGAGGCGGTATCGCCGATCAGGTAGATTTCCGTCAGGGTCTGCTGGGCGCCTTTTTCCTGGTGGATGCGGGTCTTGATCTTGGGCAGTTGGCCAAGGTGGTCGAGCAGTTGGCGGTATTCGGCGCTGTCGGGCTGGGCGTCGGGGGAAAGG
>JAIOJM010000109.1 GCA_019911785.1 Sulfuricella sp.
GCGATCAGCGCCGGGAAGCCGAAGGCGTTGGCGTTGAGCGTGCCCACCGCGCACATCGCGCCGACGAACATCACCGCCATCTTGTCGGCGTTGAAAACGAACAGCAGCAGCGCCACCAGCTGGGTGGCGAAGACGAAGGTGAGCAGCGTCGACATCAGATAGGTACGCCGTTCCAGGCGCAACTGGCGCTCGGAACCGCTGGCGATGTCCCAGTGGCGCACCAGTTCCCAGGCGAGAGGAGCGGCGGCGGCGAGCAGCGCCACACTGACGGCGGAGGCCAGCAGCAGCGCGATGATCGCCGGCTGAAACAGCATCTCAGGCGCCCCTCACCACGCGGCCGTCGCGCAGATTGACCACCGTATCGACCACCGTCGATTCGATAACCAGCGGGTCGTGGCTGGTCAGCAGGATGGTCTTGCCCTGCTCCTTGAGGTTTTCCAGAATCGCCAGGAATTCTCGCGACAGCGCGGTGTCGAGATTGGCGGTCGGTTCGTCGGCGATCACCACCTCCGGATCGTTGATCATGGCGCGGGCGATGGCGACGCGCTGCTGCTCGCCGCCGGACAGCCATTCGACGCGGGCGTCACGGCGATGGCCGAGCTTGAGCGAGTCCAGCAGGGTTTCGGCGCGGTCGTGCAGCGCGCGCCAATCGCCGCCGAGCGGGTAGGCCGGCAGCATGACGTTGTCGCGTGCCGTGAGTCCCTTGATGAGATTGAACTGCTGGAAGACGAAACCGAAGGTACTGCGCCGGATTTCGGTGAGGAAGCGCTCCGGCAGACCCGAGATGTCACGCTCCCTGAGATGGACGCGACCGCTGGTGGGGCGCGCCAGACAGCCGACGATGGTCAGCAGGGTGGTCTTGCCCGAGCCGCTCGGGCCGCACAGGGCGGTCACCCGTTGCGCCTCGATTTCCAGGTCGATGCCGTCGAGCGCCCAGAACTCGTTTTCGCGCCCCTGGTTGTAGGCTTTGCGGATGTTGGTAAGTTTTATCATGATGTCAGCTTCGCATCACCGCATCCGGATCGGTGATCGCCGCGCGCCAGATCGGCACGATGGTCGCCACCGTGTAGGGGAATACCGTGAAGAAGAACAGCGTGGCGACCTGAAAGCCGTCCACCGCCGGCACCAGCTCGAAGCGCGGATACAGCACCGCCCAGCCCTTCAACACCGGCTCGAACAGCGCCGAGGAAAAGCGGAATACGTGCAGGTAGGCGGCGACGTAGCCGAGCAGGAACGCTGTCAGGGAGATCAGTGCGCCTTCCCAGAATTTCATCTTGAGCACGTCGCCGGTTTCCCAGCCGATCGCCTTGAGGATACCGATTTCGCGCTTTTCCTCGGCCGACAGCCCGGAGGCTTTTTCCCAGGCGAAGATGGCAAAGGCGAGGATGCCGCCGGAAAGCAGCACCAGCACGATGCCCTCGCGCCAGTTGAAGATGGATTCGTAGGTGCGCAGCACCTCCTCGCGCAGGATGGGGCGCGAATCAGGCAGCGTTTCGGCGAGTTTGGCGGCGATGTTGCGCACTTCCTGCGGGTTGGCCACCGACAGCGCGATGTCGGTGTAATGGCCGGCAGGAATCTGGAAGAAGGCGCGGTAATCGGCTTCGCTCAACAAAATGAGGTCGGCGCTGACCAGCTCCGCCTCGTGCGGCAGCACCGCCGCCACCGCGAACGAGAACAGCCGCCCCGAGTAGGAGCGGAAGGAAATCAGGTTGCCGGGCACCAAACCGCGCTCGCGCGCCACTGCCGCGCCGACCACGATTTTGCCGTCGGCGACTTTCCCGGCTGCGACAGCTGCCGCCGTCGGCACCATGAAAGTGTAGTTGGCCTTGACCACCGCATCGTAATAGTAGCCCCACAGCCGCCCTTCCTTCTTCTGCACGCCCCGGATGCGGCCGAGCTTTTCCAGGTAGCCGGGCGGGATCAGGTCGTGCCGGCCGGCGACCATGCGCTGGACGATGACTTCGGGCGAGTTTTGCAGCACCTGCGCGGCCTCGCGCCGCAGTGCGCTGGTATACAGCATCACCGAGGCAAGCAGGAATACGATCAGCGTGTAGACCAGCAGCAGGCCGATGTTCTTCAGCTTGCGCCGCGCCAGCGACGCCAGGGTGAAATCAATCAGGGCGGTTTGTTTTTTTATCCAGATTTTCATAGGAGGCGACAACGCTGCGTGGTGGCGGCAACAAGGCGCCGCTCGGAAAATGTTCGAGGCCCATGGGGTGATCCTGGAAGGCGCTGTGCAAGTCGGCCTGGGAAGGGTGTCGCGTGTAGCGGGCTTCGGTAAACAAGCACAGGTCGGTCAGCCCCAGTTGTTCCACCAGCTGCCCATTCGCCGCCAGTAGTGTGGCTCGGTTGGCTTGCCGGCTGGCGGTGTCGGCGAAGGTCAAGAAAAACGCCGTCGCGATGCAAGCGAGGAAGACCAAGGCGCGGTGGGAATTTCTCGACAGCATGGCGGGCAGGGATCAGGGCAAGAATTTGCGCACGCTATCGACCACTTTCGCCGCATTGGCGCCATACTCGATTTCCCCCGCCAGCCGTCCGTCGGGATCGATGACGTAGGTCTGGGCGGAGTGGTCTACCGCGTAACCGCCGTCCGGGCGCGGCGCCTCCTTGATGAAGCTGGCGCCGTAGGCGCGCGTCACCGCCGCGATTTGCTCGGGCGTGCCGGTGGCGCCGATCATGTCGGGATGGAAATAGGCGGTGTATTCCTTGAGCTTGGCCGGCGTGTCGCGCTCCGGGTCCACCGAAACGTACAGCAGCCGCGTCTTGCTGCGTTCTTCCGGGGAAAGCCGCGTCAGCGCCTGGGCGCCCGCCGCCATGGAAGCCGGGCAAACATCAGGACAGTTGGTGTAGCCGAAGTACAGCAGCACCACCTTCCCGCGCAGGTCGCGCAACGAGATCGGGCCATCCGCGGTTTGCAGGGTGAAATCCCCACCCACCGGGCGCTCAGCGAGGGAGGGCGCGCTGCCCTGCCCGACCCATCCCGGCGTCAACCACAACAGCCCGAGCGCAACGGCCAACCCGAGCGCTACGATGGCCAGCAGGATATTCCGGCGCCGGGTCATGACGGCGGCTTTCGATGGTGCGGCGCTGTTCAAACCCGGTTCGAGGCGCGCATCAAGGCGCCGCGCAGGGCGATGGTCAGGGTGGAGCCCAGACCGATGCGCTGCGCCAGTGCCGGCAGGATAATCAGCGAAGCCAGCGCGAAGCCGGCGCCCAGCAGCAGCGAAGTCATTTCACTGTCGTTGCGGGAATCCGCGACAGGTTTGGTTTCTTTCATGATGGCCGTCCTTTTTCTCTTTACGCGATGCAAAGCCGCGCCGACGGCGCGGCGACGAGACGCATCCGCCCGCGAACGGGCAGACAGGGACATCAGGCAAGCGAAGGAGGACCGCGCTTGTGAGAGGCTGACCAGAAAAGAAGGGGATTGCGGACGATTTGCCGGTCGCTCGCCACGATCATCACCGTTTGCGGCGGGACGAACACGGCGGCCGCCTGTTCGGTGGGGGGCGGCGGCGTGCCGGCGGACGGACAGAACTGACAGTGCTTGAAGCCGTGCGCGGAGGAAGTGTCCTCGCCGCCCGTCCCGGACACCAGCACCTTCTTGAGACCGAAGCTGGTGCACATCTCGACCACCGCGCCGCCCTTGCCCGCCGCCATCGCATACGACAGCGTCGGCGCGAGCGCATTGAGCAACACCGCGAACAAGGCCATGAAGGCGGAACGGCGCATGAGACGACGCGTTATGTCGGCGATGGAGAGCATGCAAAAATGATAGCAGACTCCGGATATGTTTGCGACGGGGCACGCAATATTTTTCAGCCTTCGATCAGCACCGGGGCGAAGCCTCCAAACGGGGTGCGGAAATTGGTGGTTTGCCCCTGGTAGAGGCGCGCCGCGATCAGCTGGGTGGCGCCGGCGTAGACGTAACAGCGGAAATCCATTTTCAGCGAGACGGGCGTTGCCGCGTCGCGCAACATGCGTTCGCTGGGCGGTACGAAAGCCTGCGCTACGTACTGGCCGGCGAGGATGTCCTGCCAGACGCGGCGGGTCAGCTTTTCGCCGCGATAGGCTCCGCGTCCGCCAAACCCGTGTGCCGGCTTGAAAAACAGATGGCGCCGCTCGCGCCACAGGGATTCGGCATTGTCCGGCCCGACTTCAACCGTGGCCGGGACGCCGCGTGCCAATACGGCGACAACGTCCTCGGGCGCGCCCAGCTGGCGCAGGCGGTCCGGATCGCTCAACAGCACCAGGTTGCGCTTGTCGGCGTAGAGGGCGTGCGCGCGCGGGTGCGGCGTCACGACCACGGCGCCTTCCAGGTAGGCGCGGCGCAAGCCGGCGTGGGCCGGCTGTTCCAGCATGAAATCGGTAACGCGGTTGTAAACCAGGTCGATTGGCGTGTCGCCATGCCAGAGCAAACCATCCCGGTAAACCAGTGCGCCGGCGTCTGCCACCTCGGCCAGCAGCCCGTGGCGGCGGAACAGCTCGCGAAACATCAGGAACTCGGGGTAAAGATATTGCCCGGCGGGGTCGTCATCCACGATGGCAATCGCGCGCAACGGCCGGTCGCCGCGCTGGAGGCGCCATTCATCGCGGAACATGGCGACGAAGGCGTCTTCCCGGCTTGCCGCATCCGGTTGGCCGGCGGGCAACGAATTCGCCAGCACGGCATTGAGCAATCCTCCGCCGGCGTTGGTGTTGATCTCGATGAGCTGGGGAACGCCATCAGCGAGATGGAAGTCGTAGCCGAGAAAAACACCGCGAGCGCCCGGATCGAAACGGGCGATCGCCGGGGAACGGGAAAGCACCGCGTCACGGTAGGCAGGCAACGCCACCACCGCTTCTACCGCCGCGATGGTGGCGCGCATCAGTGCATCCGCGTCGCGCGTAAGATGCGCCGCTGACGTGGCGAACAGGTGGGGGCGCTGTTCAAGCAGGGCGCGGCAGGCTTCTTCGCCACCGCAGCGCTGCGCCAGCAGCCCGCGCAGCCGGGAAAAATCGACGAGGGGGAAAGCGCTTGCGCCGCAGGCCTGTACTGGGCTTGTCGAAGAGGGCAGTTGGGTGGTCAATCCGGTTATTCTTCGAAAGTCTTGTTGCGCGCCTTGTACAACGCGATATGCCAGACGGCGAAGCCGAGCAGCGCCACGCCGGCCAGCGTATGGTAGCGCATCACCTTGCGGCTGCGAGCCATCGCCGACCATACCAGCACGCCCATCGATGCGCCCATGCCGGCCTTCGCCAGCGTGCGCTGGGTGGCGATGGCCTGGTTTTTGCGCGTGTTTATGGCCTGGTTTTTTCGTGTGTTATTGGGGAGGGCGGGAGATTTTTCCATGCTGGGGGCTTTCGCTGTCATTCCTGAATGTGGTCGGCAAAGTAGCACTGCGGATAATCGGGTGTCAACCGGCAGCCGCTTCCCAGAATTTTTCACCGCAGCGAACTTGTATCATGCATTCCAAATCGCAGTGGGTGGCGGCAGGATGTGTGGATGATGTAGAATCCAATTGAAATGTCAGCCTCCTCCCCCCAGCATATCGAACTTCCGATCGAAGGCATGACCTGCGCCGCCTGCTCTGCGCGCCTCGAAAGGAACCTCAACAAGCTGCCCGGCGTAAAGGCCGCGGTCAACCTCGCCAGCGAAAAGGCCCGCATCGAATTCGACCCGGCGCTGAACTCGCCCGCCGAGCTGGTGCAGGCCATCCAGAAAACCGGTTTTTCCGTACCCGATCAAGAGCTGGTGCTGGAACTGGAAGGCATGACCTGCGCCGCCTGCGCCGCGCGGATCGAAAAGGTGCTGAACAAGATCGACGGCGTCAGCGCCACGGTCAATTTTGCCACGGAAAAAGCCCGCATCCGCGTCGCACCGGGCGCAGCCACCCTGGAAACGCTGATCGCCGCAATCATCAAGGCCGGCTACGGCGCTCACGAATCGATCGGCACCAGCCGCGAGGAGGAAAAGCAGCGGCGCGCCGCAGCTTACCGTAAGGAACTGCGCGTTTTCTGGATTGCCGCGCTGTTGACGCTGCCGCTGGTGGCCCAGATGAGCGTGATGTTTCTCGGTTACCACGAAGACATTCTGCCGCGCTGGCTGCAATGGCTGCTCGCCACGCCGGTGCAGTTCTGGGCGGGCAAGCGCTTCTATGTCGGCGCCTGGCACGCCCTGCGCGGCGGCGGCGCGAACATGGACGTTCTGGTCGTCCTCGGCACCAGCATGGCCTACCTCTTCAGCGCCGTTGTCACCCTGTTCGGCCTCGACCAGCACGTGTATTTCGAAGCCGGCGCCGCCGTCATCACCCTGGTGCTGATGGGCAAGCTGCTGGAGGCGCGCGCCAAGGCGGGAACCTCGGCGGCGATCGAGGAACTCGTCAAGCTCCAGCCCAGGACCGCCCGAATCGAGCGCGATGGCGAAATCGTCGAGGTCGATGCCGCCAGCCTCAAGGTCGGCGATGTGTTCGTCGTCCGTTCCGGCGAGAACATCCCGGTCGACGGCGAGGTGATCGAAGGCCGCTCCAGCGTGGTGGAAGCCATGCTCACCGGAGAAAGCCTGCCGGTGGCCAAAGAAACGGGCACGAAAGTATTCGCCGCCACCCAGAACCAGCAGGGCATGCTCAAATGCCGCGCCACCGGCGTGGGCAGCCATACCGTGCTGGCCGGCATCATCCGCCTGGTGGAACAGGCGCAGGGATCGAAAGCGCCGATCCAGCGCCTGGCGGACGTGATTTCCGGCGTTTTCGTGCCGGCGGTGGTCGCCGTCAGCCTCGCCACCTTCGGCCTGTGGTGGGGCATCGGGGGCGAATTCACCGCAGCGCTGATCAACGCCGTGGCAGTGCTGGTGATCGCCTGCCCCTGCGCCCTGGGCCTTGCCACCCCCACCGCGATCATGGTGGGCACGGGAAACGGCGCCAAGGCGGGCATCCTGATCAGGAACGCGGAGGCGCTGGAACAGGCTGAGAAAATCCGCATTCTGGTGGTGGACAAAACCGGCACCCTGACCGAAGGCCGCCCCGTGGTCACCGACATCGTTCCGGCAGGAAGCGCCAGTATCGAAGAAGTGCTCCGCCTCGCCGCCACCCTGGAACAGGGGTCGGAGCATCCCCTGGCGAAGGCGATCACTGGCCGTGCCACCGGGGAGGGAATTACGCCGGGAGCCATCACCGGGTTCGCCGCCGTAACCGGCAAGGGCGTGCAGGGCGAAATCGGCGGCCGGCTCTACCGGCTCGGCTCCCCCGCCTTCCTCATCGAGCTGGGGCTGAAAACCAGTGAGGACACTGTCGCTCGTCTCCAGCAACAAGGCAAAACCGTGGTCACCCTCAGCAACGAGGAAAACGTCGTCGGCTACCTCGCCATCGCCGATGCCCTGCGCGCAACCTCGGCCAGTGCCGTGGCACGGTTGCAGGCGATGGGCATCGAGGTCGTCATGCTCACCGGCGACAATGCCGCCACCGCCCGCGCCATCGCCGCGCAGGCTGGCGTCGATCGCCATCTCTCAGACGTCCTGCCGCAGGACAAGGCGGCAGAAATCCAGAATCTCAAAGCCCAGGGCAAAGTGGTCGGCATGGCCGGCGACGGCATCAACGATGCACCGGCACTGGCTGCGGCGGATGTGAGCTTTGCCGTCGGCAGCGGTACGGATGTCGCCATCGAAACCGCCGACGTCACGCTGATGCGCAACGACCTGACGAGCGTGGCCGACGCCATTGACCTGTCCCGCGCCACCCTGAAGAAAATCCGCCAGAACCTGTTCTTCGCTTTCATCTACAATGTGCTGGGCATCCCGCTGGCGGCGCTCGGCATGCTGAATCCGGTGATCGCCGGCGCGGCGATGGCGATGAGCTCGGTGTCGGTGGTGAGCAACTCGCTGCTGCTGAAACGCTGGAAGACGGGAAACTAATTTTTTGAATTTTTTTGCCACAGAGCACACAGAGACCACAGAGAGATGATCTCCCCGGTTTTCTCTGTGCCCTCTGTGATCTCCGTGGCAAAGTCTCACAGAAGGAGAAAATGAAATGGAAAAAATCACCCTCACCGTCAAAGGCATGACCTGCATGGGCTGCGTCAAGAGCGTCAAGAACGTGCTGGAACCGATTCCCGGCATCGCCGGCGTGGACATCGTCCTGGAAAACGGCCAGGTAACGATCAGCTTCGATCCCGCCAAAGCCGGCCCGGATCAGTTCAAGGCCGCGATCCAGGATGCCGGCTATGAAGTTGTCGGTATATAGTTAAAAAGGATGAACAATCATGACCAGCAACAATGAAACGTCAATGGAACAGCGCGTCCTGCGCGTAATGCGCAAAGTGCTGGCGAGTGTCGTCAAGGACACCACGCCACAACCCGGCATGCATCATGCCCTGTCACAACAGACCATCGAAGACATCAAGGCCTGCTTCGCGCTGATTTCGGCAAGGGAAATGGAATTGGCAAGGGAGGCCGGCATCGCCGAGGAAAGGCCCCACTTCAGCGACGACCCGAAGAAAGCCAAGGTCGTGCCGATCACCCGATCCAGCCTGAAGAGCATCAAGCCCAAGGATTAAGGCACTTCGTAACTATTCAGGTGCAGCAGTTTTTCTCCTTCCCCCTTGCAGGGGGAAGGCCGGGATGGGGGTAGAAAGGTGGATGAAAAAGGCTGTGTCGATAACGCCACCCTTTCACCCCCATCCTAACCTTCCCCCTAAAAGGGGGAAGGGACTGGCGTTGTGGTTATTTTTGAGCATATCGTTTCGACCTGAATAGTTACGCCGCTTCACTGACTGACTCGGTGTTTCACGCAGTACAGCCTAGTTGTGGTCTTGTCGCACTCGATCAGGAAACCGCCCTATGCCGACCTGCTCAAAGGTGGTGAGCGCCGCGAGCAATGAAGCCGGCATCGATCCCGGCGCAGCTGGCATAAGGAACAGGCGTTTCCTGTCCATGCTCAACTGGCGCGCCGCCCCCACAGATCGTGAGCATCGGCGTCGGTGATTTCCACTTCGACGAAATCGCCGGGTTTCAGATTGCCCGCATCCTCGATATAGACCAGGCCGTCGATTTCCGGCGCATCCGCCGCACTGCGGGCTACAGCGCCATCCTCGTCCACTTCGTCCACCAGCACGGTGAAGGTCTGGCCGATCTTGCGCTCCAGTTTGGCCGCGCTGATTTCTTCCTGCAGCTCCATCAGCCGCGCCACGCGCTCCTGTTTCACCTCTTCCGGCACCGCGCCGGGCAGCTCGTTGGCCGTTGCCCCTTCCACCGGCGAATAGGCAAAGCAGCCGACGCGGTCGAGTTCCGCCTCGCGCAGAAAATCCAGCAGCAGTTCGAAATCGGCCTCGGTCTCGCCGGGGAAGCCGGCAATGAAGGTGCTGCGTATCGTGATCTCCGGACAGATCTCGCGCCAGCCTTGAATCCGGGCCAGCGTGCCCTCGATATTTCCAGGCCGCTTCATCGCCTTGAGAATGCGCGGGCTGGCATGCTGGAGCGGCACATCGAGATAAGGCAGGATCTTGCCCTGCGCCATCAGCGGGATGGCCTCGTCGACATGCGGATAAGGGTAGACGTAATGCAGCCGCACCCACACGCCCAGTTCGCCCAGGGCGCTCGCCAGCTCGGTCATCCGGGTGCGCAGCGGACGGCCGCCCCAGAAGCCGCTGCGGTACTTGACATCGACGCCGTAGGCGCTGGTGTCCTGGGAGATCACCAGCAGTTCCCTGACTCCGGCCTTGACCAGGTTTTCCGCCTCCTGCATCACCTCTCCCACCGGCCGGCTGACCAGGTCGCCGCGCAACGAGGGGATGATGCAGAAAGTGCAGCGGTGGTTGCAGCCCTCGGAAATCTTCAGGTAAGCGTAATGCTTCGGCGTCAGCTTCACGCCTTGGGGCGGAACCAGGCTCTCGAACGGGTCGTGCGGTTGCGGCAGATGCTGGTGCACCGCCGCCATCACTTCGGCTGCGGCGTGCGGACCGGTCACCGCCAGAACCTGGGGATGCGCCTCCAGCACCACGCCGGACTTGGCGCCGAGGCAGCCGGTGACGATCACCTTGCCGTTCTCCTTGAGCGCCTCGCCGATTGCGTCGAGCGACTCGGCCACGGCAGCGTCGATGAAGCCGCAGGTGTTGACCACCACCAGGTCGGCCCCTTCATAACTGGGCGAAATAACGTACCCCTCGGCCCGCAAACGGGTGAGGATCTGCTCGGAGTCCACCAGCGCCTTGGGGCAGCCGAGGGAAACAAAGCCGACTTTGGGAATGGAAGCCATAAAGTATCCGTTAAAAGCGTTAACCGCGGAGGACGCTGAGGGAAAGCAAAACGAAAACCCTTAAATTTGGCTTTCCTCTGCGTCCTCTGCGGTAAAATCAAGTTTTGTTTATACTATCGCCCATGTACCTTTACATCATCGCAATCGGCTGGGCCTACGTCGTACTCTTGATGGCCGTGACGGCAAAAAGTTTCGTTGCCGGCGCGCTGACATTCGTTTTTTACGGCCTGCTCCCTTTGGGACTGGTGTTCTATATCACTTTAAAACAGCTCAGACGTTCACGCATGGTCGCCCAGGAGCGCCTTGACCAGCCAGATCGAGCCGATCCCCAGCCCGATCAGGATCGCCTGCTGTAGCGTGACAAGCAGCTCCGGACGCTTGTGCAGGCCCGGGATCAGGTCCGCCACCGCGACATAAATCATGCTCGCCGCGGCAATGCCGAGGAAGAACGGAATCCACTCGTGCATCGATTGCAGCATGAAGTAAGCAAGCACGCCTCCCACCACTGTCGCCAGACTGGACAGCAGATTGAGCAGGAATGCCTGCTTCTTGCTGTAGCCGGAGTGAAGCAGGATCAGAAAATCGCCCACCTCCTGCGGAATTTCGTGGGCGATAATGGCCAGCGCAGTCACCACGCCGATCTGGAAATCGGCCAGGAACGCGGCAGCGATGATGATGCCGTCGACGAAATTGTGGAAGGTGTCTCCCACCATGATCATCAGACCGCTGCGGCCATGATCGTGGCCGTGATCGCGGGCCGGGACGTGAGCCTCGCAATGGTCGATATGGCAATGCCGCCACAGAACCAGTTTCTCCAGCACAAAGAACATCAGGATGCCGAACAGGATGGTGGCCGCGGTATTTTCGATGCTTTTGGTCAGTTCGAAAGCGTGCGGCAAAATTTCCAGGAATGCCGCCCCGAGCAAGGCGCCGATGGCATAGCTGACCAGCATCGGCACCCACTCGGCGCGCGCCGACATGGCGAACAGCGCCGCCACGGCAATGCTGAGAGCGCCGCCGAACAGGCTGGCAAGGATGATTCCGGTCAGAGTGGACATAAGCCCGCCATTATACGGAATATCATCAGGCAAGCCAGATTAACGACGCCATGCGACCGGTAGCCTGATCGCGCCGATAGGAATAGAACTTCTGCGCATCGGTATAGGTGCAAAGGCCGCCACCGTAAACCCGCTTCACCCCGAGCATGGCGAGGCGCTGGCGTGCCAGCAGGAAAATATCCGCCAGCCATTTTTGAGCGCCGGGATCTGCATCACCCGCAGAACAACCCTGTAGGTCGGGCTGAAGCCCGACATGTCGGGCTGAAGCCCGACCTACACAAGGCACAAATGCCTTTGCGGCTTCAGGATCATGCGCCATGAACGCCTGCCTGACCTCCTCGCCGACCTCGAAGGCGGCGGGCCCGATCGCCGGGCCGAGCCAGATCAGCAGTCGCTCCGGTGCGACGTTCATCGCCTTCACCGT
>JAIOJM010000110.1 GCA_019911785.1 Sulfuricella sp.
CTATGACTGAAAAAAAACTCCACCTGATCCTGTGCTGGCACATGCACCAGCCGGATTACCGCAACCTGACCACGGGCGAATACATGCTGCCGTGGACCTATTTGCATGCCATGAAGGATTACTCCGACATGGCCCATCACCTGGAAAGCCATCCCCAGGCCAAGTCGGTGTTCAATTTCGTCCCCGTGCTGCTGGATCAGCTGGAGGATTACAGTCGACAATTCGAGGAAGGCAGGCTGCGCGATCCACTGCTTGCCTTGCTCGCCGAAGAAGACCTGAATAGCCTCTCTTCCGCGAGGCGCGATCTGGTTTTTGACAGCTGTTTCCGCAGCAACCATACCAAGATGATCGACCCTTACCCGGCCTACAAGCGGCTGAGCGATCTGTACAAGCACCATGAGCAGATCGGCGAGGCGAGCCTGGACTTTCTTTCCGGGCAGTATCTGGCGGATCTGCTGGTCTGGTACCACCTGGTGTGGTGCGGTGAAAGCGTGCGGCGCAGCAGCGAGCTGGTGGTCAATCTGATGGCGAAGGGCTCGCATTTCACCCTTGCCGACCGTCGGCAACTGTTCGATCTGATCGGAAAAACCATCCGGGGATTGATTCCGCGTTACCGTAGTCTGGCCGATTCCGGCCAGATTGAAATTTCCACCACGCCCCATTATCACCCCATCGTGCCGCTCCTGATCGACTTCAAGGTGGCGCGGGAAAGCATGCCCGGCGTCGGCCTGCCCGAAGCGACATGCTATCCGGGCGGGCTCAAGCGCGCTTCCTTCCATATTACGTCCGCGCTCGAAAGCCACCGCGACCGTTTTGGCGTCGCGCCGCAGGGCGTCTGGCCCGCCGAGGGCGGCGTGTCGCAGGCGGCGGCAACGGTGTTTGCCGAGCATGGCTGCCGCTGGATGGCGAGCGGAGAAGCCGTGCTGGTCCACAGCCTGCGCGGGCTGGACGGCAAGCAGCCGTTACCGGCCAGGATGAACTATCTGTATCGGCCTTACCGCCTTGCCACGGGCGATCATGAGATCGTATCCTTCTTCCGCGACGACAGACTGTCGGACAAGATCGGCTTCGAATATGCGAAGTGGTTCGGCAGGGATGCGGTGGACAATTTCATTCATGAGCTGGAGGAAATCTGGCGGCATACGCCGGCAGACGAGAGCCCTGTGGTCAGCGTTATTCTGGACGGGGAAAACGCCTGGGAGTACTACCCCTACAACGGATATTACTTCCTCTCCGAAATGTACGATGCGCTGGAGTCGCACCCTTTCATCCGCACCACCACCTTCAAGGATTATCTCGACGGTAGCGTGGGGGGGAATGGTATCCAGGCAGAGTTGGCGCTGGGTCTGGCCGAGAACGCGGGAACAACAAACCCGGCGATGGGCAGGTTGCCCTACCTGGTTGCCGGCAGTTGGGTATACGGCACGTTTTCCACCTGGATCGGAGATCCCGCAAAGAACCGTGCCTGGGACCTGCTGTGCTCCGCCAAGCAAAGCTTCGACCTGGTCATGGGCAGCGGCCGCCTGGACAAGCAGGAAGCCGACCTCGCACACAAGCAGCTGGCTGATTGCGAAGGTTCCGACTGGTTCTGGTGGTTCGGCGATTACAACCCGCAGCACAGCGTAGAGAGCTTCGACAAGCTGTACCGGGATAATCTGGCCAACCTCTACCGGTTGCTGAAACTGCCCGTGCCGGAGCAGCTCGGCAGGCCGATCAGCCACGGCGGCGGCAGCCCCGAGGCGGGCGGAGCGATGCGCAGAGCCGCTTGACAGCAACTTTTCACCGCGGAGGACGCGGAGGAAAAAACAAGAAATCAGAACTGGTTTTCCTCTGCGTCCTCCGCGTCCTCTGCGGTTAACCAAGGATTTTATAATTTATGCCACAACCCATTTCCCTTCTGCTCGGCGTCCACGCCCACCAGCCCGTCGGCAACTTTCCGGAAGTGCTGGAGGATGCGCACCTGCGCTGCTACCGCCCGTTCATCCATACCCTGCACCGCTTCCCGGATTTTCATTTTGCCGTGCATTTTTCCGGCTGGCTGCTGGACTGGCTGTTCCAGCACTATCCCGAGGACATGGCGCTGCTGCGCGAAATGGTCAAGCGCGGGCAGGTCGAGCTGTTCGGCGGCGGCGACACCGAACCGGTGCTGGCGGTGATCCCCCATCGCGACCGCGTCGGGCAGGTGATGCGGCTGTCCGACAAGCTGGAAAAGAAGCTGGGCCAGCGGCCGGCAGGTGCCTGGCTGACCGAGCGGGTGTGGGAGGCAACGGTGGTGCCGGCGCTGGTCGATTCTCAGGTCCGTTATGTCACCGTGGACGACTACCATTTCTTTTGTGCCGGCAAGACTGCGGCTGAACTGGATGGCTTCTACACCACCGAAGAGGACGGACGCAGGCTCGACCTGTTCCCGATTTCCGAGGAGTTGCGCTATCGCTTCCCGTTTTCGCCCGCCAACGAAGCGGTTGCCTACCTGGAGGGCCTGGCCGACGAAGGGCGCACCGCGGCGGTGTATTTCGATGACATCGAGAAATTCGGCATCTGGCCGGAAACCTACGAATGGGTGTACGAGAAGGGCTGGCTGGTGAGCTTCATCGAGGGCGTGCTCGCCTCGCCGAAAATCCGCACCCAGCGCTACGGCGATTACCATGCTGCCGCCAAAACGCGCGGCGTGGTGTACCTGCCCACCACCTCCTACATCGAGATGAACGAGTGGAGCCTGCCGGCGCCTGTCGCCAACCAGTATGCGGACCTGGTGGTGCGCGCCAAGGGCGAAGGGTGGTTTGCCCAGGACAAGGCGTTCCTGCGCGGCGGCATGTGGAAGAATTTCCTCACCCGCTATCCCGAGGCAAACTGGATGCACAAGCGCATGCTGGGGCTGTCCGAACGTCTGGACAAGTTGCCGCCGAACCGGAAGAAACCGGCGATGCTCGACGCGCTCTACCGTGCCCAGGCCAACGACGCCTACTGGCACGGGCTGTTCGGTGGTCTGTACCTGCCGCACTTGCGGCGCGCGGTGTACCATGCCATCGTCGAACTGGAGGGAAGCCTCGATCAATGCGATCCCCGTTCGGAAAGAACCCGTTTCGATTGCGACCTTGACGGCCAGGACGAGGTTTTCCTGCACAATTCAGCTATCCAGGCGGTGGTGCGGGTGGACGGCAATGCCAGTGTGATCGAGTTCGACAGTTACCCGCTGCGCCACAATTTCGCCGACAGCCTGATGCGCCAGACCGAGCACTACCATCGAAAAATCCATTTGCGTGAGGATCATGGCCTGCACGAAGGCTCCGGTATTGCCTCGGCACATGATCGCGTCGTCTTCAAGCACGAGATTCATCCGGATGACCTGGCCACCGATGTGCGCCCGCGCGGCCTGTTCGTCGACAGCATCCAGCCGGAGGGCGGCGAATTCGCGGCCTTGCAGGATTACCAGCTGAAGACGGAGCGCGACCTGTCTCTGACCTTTACCGGCGGGGGGGTGGAAAAACGGGTGCACTTGTCTGAAAACCGGCTGGAAGCGAGCTACCGCTTCGGCAAGGAATCTCGCGGCACGTTCAGCACCGAAATCAATCTCGCCATGCCGAGCTGCGACGGCCCGGCCGGGAAGTTCGTCTTTGCGGGCCGGGTGCCGGGCGGTTTCGGCCAGCTGATGGAGCTGGATTCGGTCAGGGAATTGCTGCTGGACGACGATGTCCTGGGCGGTACGGTAAAATTGGCCCTGAGCGAGCCGGCCCGGCTGGTCAGCCGGCCCCATTTCAGCGTGTCCCAGTCCGAGGCGGGCTTCGAGAAAATCATGCAGGCGGTAACGCTGACGCTTGCGTGGCCGCTGGATAAAATCCGGCGTGAGCTGCATGTGTCGCTGGAAGTGCTATACAAGCAGTAATCCCAAAACGGCGATTCAACCTATAATCCGCAGATGACGCAGATTCACACAGATAAAACACGCTGAATCAGGTGGTTGCCAGTCAATCGCACATCACGTCAGGGTAAGTCAAGCAATGAAGTCAACATATTGAAATATCTGTGTAAATCTGTGTTCATCTGTGGATAACTGATTTTTCAAGGTTCAATAGCTTTTTCTAGGGTTATACTAGCCAACTTTTTTAGTTGATCAGGAATTGCATTCATGGCTGAGCAGAAAATCGGCAGGAACAAGACGGTACACGTGACCTACGTGATTCTGGACGAGAGCGGCAAGGTATTCGAGCAGTACGACATGCCGATCGGCTACGTGCATGGCGCCAACAGCGGGTTGTTCGAGAAGATCGAAGCAGCGCTGGAAGGCCACGTGGCCGGCGACAAGATCGAAGTCACGCTGAATCCGCGGGAAGGCTTCGGTGACCATCATCCCGAACTGACCTTTACCGACGACATCGACAACGTGCCGCCGGAATTCCGCCGCATGGGTGCCGAGGTGGAGTTCGAGAACGACAAGGGCGAGGCGATGAAGTTTTTCGTCACCAAGATCGAGAACGGCAAGCTGACCATCGACGCCAACCATCCCATGGCAGGCCAGACCGTGACTTTCGTCGTGAACGTGGTATCGGTCAATGATGCCACTCCGTCCGAAATCGCCAGCGGCAGGCCGGATGGGGAAGCGATGCCCAGCCTGCACTAGGGAAGAACTGAACAAGTCCAACGCTCCCTCCCCCTTGATGGGAGAGGGGGGTTAATCAGGGTTTCCTTAGTGTTTCATGCCTTCGTGGTCATGTTTCATTTCCATTTTCATTTCGGTCTGGATCTTGCGCACCGGGGCTTCGACTTTCTTGCTGCTGCCGTCCTCGAAGGTCAGCGTGATCGCCACGTTGTCGCCTTCCTTGAGGTCCTGTTTCAGGCCGATCAGCATTACATGCAGGCTGCCGGGTTTGAGTACGGCTTCGCCCTTGGCCTTGATCTCGATGTCCTTGACCGGGCGCATTTTCATCACGCCGCCCTCGTTGGTATGGGTGTGTAATTCCGTCACCTTGGCAACAGTGCTATCTGCCTTGACCAGTTTGTGATCCTTGCTGTCGGCATTCTTGAGCACCATGAACGCCCCGGTGTTGGCCATGCCGGGGGGTGCCAGGCGCACGAAAGGGTCGTTGGCGGAAACGCTCTCCGCAGCGGAGCCGGCCAGCACTGGGGCGGCGATCAGGGTGCCCAGAACGCAGGCGGCGATGCGGATGGAACGGAACTTGTTGGTCATGCTTTTCTCCTTCGGTTGATAAAAATTTAACTCTTATTCATCGCGGCGCGGATCGCTTCGACGACCTGCGGCGGCGGGGTGCCGTGGTCGAGAGATTTGAACAGGCTGCCGTCTGGTGCGATGACGTAGGTGTTGGCGGAGTGGTCCACCACATAGCCCCCGGCCGAGCCGGTTTCCTGTTTGGCATAGACGGCGCCGTAGCTTTTTGCGACCCTGGCGATTTCCTCCGGGGTGCCGCTCAAGCCCAGGATGCTGGGGTGGAAGTACGCGGTATAGGCCTTGAGCTTGTCCAGAGTGTCGCGCTCCGGGTCCACCGTGACGAACAGCATCTGTACTTTATCCAGTTCCGCCTTGTCGAGCGAGGCAAGCGCCTGGGAAGTGAAGCCGAGCGAAGTCGGGCAGATGTCCGGGCAGAAGGTGTAGCCGAAATAAAGCAGCACCACCTTGCCCTTGAGGTCGTGCAACGACAGCGGGCCGTTGGCCGAGTGCAGGGTGAAGTCTCCGCCCCTGGGCGCTTCCGCCAGGCCGAGCGGAGAGTGGTTGGCGGTGGGCTGCCAGAAGACCATGGCCCAGACCAGCAGCAGGGTGAAGATGACGATAATCGCGATCAGGGTTTTTTTCATCTTATCTCGGTTAATTACGCTTCGTTTCAAATCTGAACGGCACCGCAATCCGCCTGCCGTCGGACTCGACCAGCACGGTCGCCTGCCAGCTCATCTTGTCGCGCACGCACACCGGCAGCGTGGCTTCTCCGGTGAACAGGCCATTCTTGCCGGGCACCAGGCGCGGGCGGTTGAAAGCCATCTTCATGTCCACGCCGGCAAAATCCACTTCCACCGCACCGGCCTTGAAGCCGGTAACCCGCACTTGCAGCTTGAGCGGCTTCAGCACCTGGATCGGCCGGGGTTCCACGGAGATTTCCAGGCGCCCTCCGCCGGGTAGCGGCGTGGCGCATGGTCCCTGGTGCAGGTCGCACGCCGAATTCAGCGGCAGGCTGATCTCCTGCGGCGGGTTGAGCAGGGGCGACAGCTTGACCGCTGCCGTAATGGCCAAGGCAGCGGCCAGCAACGCTATGGCGCTCCATAACACTTTATCCGAATAATATCTCATAGACCTGATGCAAACTGTGTGCCTGAAATAGAGGTAATTAAATCAATGTGCTTCATGGTGGCAGCTGTGGCAAATGGCGCGTGTCGTGGAATGCTGCACACTATATCGCGATCTCGATGCGCGTACCGAGGATCGTGGTACGGGGCGCATTGACTGCGCCGCCGGGATGCCAGATTGCTTGCAGAACGGGCTGTAACGCGAACCACGGTGTAAGCGCCGCGCGCCAGGTAATTTCCAGCATCTCCTCGCCGGCTGCCGTATCGGTGCCCGCGGCCGCTTGAGCGGCACGGTATTTTGGTGCCAGATGCGATCTCGTCCATCCGATTGCCAGCGCATCATTGAGTCGGCTGGCGATGGGCCCGCGCAAGCGCGCACCGATGTTCCACATCTTGTCGAAGGCGGTCGAGTTTCCATCCGAGGTGCTGTAGCGGGCGAAAGCGGTGAAATCGCGTCCCGCTGCGTCCAGGCCGAACAGAGTGCGCTCGGCGAGTAGGTAAGCTCCTTGCGAGCGAGTCTGCAGTGGATCGCCATTGGCATCGACATCGAACTGGTCGGGCACGTGGTTGCCGTAGCGCCAGAGGCCGACTGCATACTTGCTGGTTCCACCGTATTTCTCGTGACCAACGAGCGCCGGAGTTTGCAGAATGTCTACCGGTTCTGTCGGCTCGAAAACATGACCGCGCTCTTCCGGTAACCATCCCATCTCGGCAATGGTGAAAGCACCATGACCGCTGGCGAAGCGGTTTGGTGTGAACGTCGGATGCGCAGGATCGCTGGCGGGAAAGCCATCGAGCAGGGCGCCCATGGCGTAGAGCGTGCGATCCGCTGACAGCCACTTCGCGCGCAGGCCGAAGGACGAATGGTTGAATATCGAGGGTCCGTGCGTCAGCGCCAAGTCAGTCGGTGCGCCAAACGCGGGGTGGATTAGCAGGCTTGCCGATTCCATGGAGAAAAATTCGGAGTCGATCGGATACAAGCCAGCCAGCAGAGAGAATTGGTCGTCGAAGAAGTTCTGCTGCAACCAGGCGTGAAATAATGTAGTGGCAGGTACCGGCACCTCGATATTGCTGACTCCCATCAGGCTGCCGGTGTGCCGTGCATTGATGCTGGCACCGCGATTGTCCAGCACATGCAAATAGGCCGTGGCGCCCTCCCAGCCAGCAGTCTTGGCGAGGTCTGCCTTCAGCCGCAGGTCGAGGTTGCTCATGATGCCGCCACCCGGTGTTGCGCCACCGCGATGCCGCAAAGCGTCGATCTTCAGTGTTGCGTCCCACGCCCACCCGGCACGCCATGCGGCGCTGCGCTTACCGCCCCAGTCACCGGAGAGTGACATGCCAGCGTAATCGGGCGTTTCTTCCGTCTCGGCCGTTGCAGGCAGCGAAAACGCGGCGAGAAGCCCGAGGGCGAGAGCTGAAGTCCTTGTGACCATCAATGTCCAGGTGAACTGAATCAGCATATATTCAACATGATTATTTTTGGCGGTTTTCCAAGTCTAGTGCCGCCTTATTATATCGTTATCACATGCCATTCAGGCGACGTGCGAGCCAAAAAATTGCCGCTTGTGGAATTCGAGATTAGAATGCCTTCCCGTGAGAAAGAATACCAAAAAATACTGCCTGCTTCTGGTTCTGACGTTCCTGCAATGTCTGGTGCCGCTTTTGCATGCCCATGCCGGCGGCCTGCACGTTACATCCCATGCGCATGTTCATGCCGATGGACTGGAATTGTCGGCTTCCCATTCGGCGCATGTGCCGGAGCTCAAGGCCGATTCGAGCGACTCCCCCGTGGTGGGCGCCGTCAGTGAATTCAGACGCGACTCCGCGTGCGACGGATTCACCGGGGCGCCGCCGGCCACCCCATGGCTGACTGTGCAGTATTCGACTTACGTTGTCGTTATCGCCTCACCCTCTATACTTCCCCATATGCCCTTCCGGGCCGGGCCGCCTCCATCCCAGGCGCCCCCTGCGCTCGTTTAAGCATCCCTTAAGGTAGCTGGTTCAAAATCTTTCTGTCGGTCTCGCTGGAGAAACGGCAGGAACTATTCGTATTTTTCAAGGAGACAGATATGCGGAAAGCGCAAGATTTGCGCACCGTCCTGGGGGCGTTGCTGTGTGGTTTTTTTGTCGCAGCACCGCTGTACGCCGGCGATGAAATCAAGCTGTCCCCGGCCCAGGCCAAGGCCATGGGCGTGGTTACCGCGCCGCTCGCCAGTTCAGTCACAGCGGCCGGAAAAGGCTTGCCGGCGAGGGTGGTGATACCTAACCATCAGTTGCACATCGTAGCCGCACCGCTCGCCGGGCTGGTGGAAACCCTGTCGGTGGCGCCCAATCAGGCGGTAATAAAGGGCCAGGTTCTGGCCCGTTTGCAAAGTCCGGGGCTGGTCGAGATTCAGCGCGGCTTCCTGCAGGCGGCGACCCAGGCGCAACTGGCGCGAGACTCCCTGAGCCGCGACGAAAAATTGTTCCAGGAAGGGATTATCGCCGAAAGCCGATACCTTGCCGCCAAGGGTCGTCAGGCCGAGGCCGTGGCGACATTGTCCGAGCGGCGCCAGGCGCTTGGTTTGGCGGGCCTGAGCGGAGCCGCGTTGCAGCGGCTGGAAAAAAGCCATGCCATGTCCGGCACCATCGAGATCACCGCGCCGGTCAACGGCGTGGCGCTTGAATTGATGGCGGTGCCGGGACAGCGCATCGAGGCTGCCTCGCCACTGGTCAAGCTGGCGCAGATCGTGCCGCTGTGGCTGGAAATTCAGGCGCCGCTGGCGCAGATTGCCGGCCTGAAGGCGGGCACCGCGGTCAGCGTGCCGGCTTATCAGGCGAGCGGGAAAGTGACACAAATCGGTCGCGGCGTGGAGGAAGGCAGCCAGACCGTGACGGTGCGCGCCGAGATCCGTCAGGGTGCCGAGAATCTGCGTCCGGGCCAGTTCGTCGAGGCCGTGCTGGCCGTCGACGGCAATGACAAGCACTGGCATGTGCCCAACAGCGCGCTGGTGCGGCTGCGCGATCAGGCCTATGTATTCGTGCAGACTGCGACGGGTTTTCTCGCCCGGCCGGTGAAGCTGGGCGGCGAGACTGCCGAGAGCAGCGTGGTGAGCGCGGAATTCAAGGGTGACGAGCACATCGCCGTGCGCGGCACAGCTTCGCTCAAGGCGATGTGGCAAGGGTTAGCGGCGGGAGGCGAATAATGCTGACGCGGATAATCGAATTTGCCCTCACCCAGCGGCTGGCGGTGATCGTGACCACTCTGATACTGATCGGCGCTGGCGCGGTCGCCTTCAAGCAGTTGCCGATCGACGCTTTCCCCGACGTTTCCTCGACCCAGGTCAAGGTCATCATCAAGGCGCCGGGGATGACGCCGGAGGAGGTCGAATCGCGCATCGTGGCGCCGATCGAGGTGGAACTCCTGGGAATCCCCTACAAGAAAATCCTGCGCTCGGTGTCGAAGTACGCCTTGACCGACATTACCATCGATTTCGAGGACGGCACCGACATTTACTGGGCACGCAACCAGGTGGCGGAGCGCCTCACCGGCGTGATGAAGGACCTGCCCGCCGGCGTCAGCGGCGGCCTGGCGCCGATCACCACCCCGCTGGGCGAGATGCTGATGTTCACCATCGAGGGCGGCGACCTCACCCCGCTGGAACGGCGCTCCCTGCTGGACTGGGTGATCCGTCCGGCGCTGCGTACCCTGCCTGGGGTGGCGGACGTCAACACCCTGGGCGGGTTTGTGCGCAGCTTCGAGGTGATGCCGGACAATGCCGCCTTGCAGGCGCGCGGCGTTTCGCTCGAACAGCTGCAAAAGGCGCTGGAGACCAACAACCGCAACGACGGCGCGGGCCGCCTCAAGGACGGCGAAGAAGTGCTGCTGGTGCGCAGCGAGGGGGCAATCAGGAACCTCGACGACCTGCGCGCCATCGTCGTCACCAGCCGCGATGGCCAGGTGGTGCGCGTGGGCGACGTGGCGACGGTGCGCTTCGGCCACCTCAGCCGCTACGGCTCCGTCACCAAGGACGGCAAGGGCGAGGCGGTGGAAGGACTGGTGCTGGGCTTGCGCGGCGCCAACGCACAGACCGTGGTGAACGGCGTCAAGGCGCGGCTGAAGGAGATCGCGCCGTCGCTCCCGCCCGGTGTCAAGACCGAGATTTTCTACGACCGCGGCAGCCTGGTGGAGCGTGCCGTCGGTACGGTTTCCAGGGCGCTGCTGGAAGCGATCGTGCTGGTGGTGATCCTGCTCCTGCTGTTCCTCGGCAACCTGCGCGCCGCCATCGTGGTGGCGGTGACGCTGCCGTTGGCGGCGCTGTTCACCTTCATTCTGATGCGCCAGTTTGGCATGTCGGCCAACCTGATGAGCCTGGGCGGCCTCGCCATCGCGATCGGCATGCTGGTGGACGCCTCCGTGGTGGTGGTGGAGAACGTGGTTTCCCATCTCGCCCACGACCGCAGCGCGAAGAATATCCCGCACCTGCACGTGATCTACCGGTCGGTCAAGGAAGTGGTGATGCCGGTGGCCTCGGGCGTGGTGATCATCATCGTGGTGTTCCTGCCGCTGCTGACCTTGCAGGGTCTGGAAGGCAAGCTGTTCATCCCGGTGGCGCTGACCATCGTGTTCGCGCTGGCCGGCTCGCTGATCCTGTCGCTCACCGTGATTCCGGTGCTGGCGTCCTATATGTTGAAACAGGGTGGCCATGGCGACCCCTGGCTGGTGCGCAAGCTCACCGCGGTCTACATGCCCGCGCTCGACTGGGCGCTCAGGCACGGCAAGCTGGTGGCCATCGGTGCGGTGGCGGCGCTGGCCCTGACGGTGGCGGTGTATCCCCTGATCGGCAAGACCTTCATGCCGACGATGGACGAGGGCGATATCATCATCGGCATCGAGAAGCTGCCCTCGATCAACCTTCAGAACAGCTTCCAGCTCGACCTGAAAATCCAGCGCGCGATCATGGAAAAAGTGCCGGAGGTGAAGGGCATCGTCGCGCGGGTCGGATCGGACGAGCTTGGCCTCGATCCGATGGGCTTCAACCAGACCGATACTTTCCTCATTCTCAAGCCGCGCGACCAGTGGCGCAAGCCGGACAAGGAGTGGCTCACCGACGAACTCAGGAAGGTGCTCAAGGACTTCCCCGGCGTCGCCCACAGCTTCACCCAGCCGATCGACATGCGGGTTTCGGAGATGGTCATCGGCGTGCGCGGCGACGTGGCGGTGAAGATTTTCGGCCCCGATCTTGCCACCCTCAACCAGCAGGCGGAAAAAGTCGAGACCGTGCTCAAGGGCGTCAAGGGCAGCGAGGACGTTTACCGGGTGATGAACGAGGGGGTGCAGTACCTGAAAATCGAGATCGACCGCCTGGCTGCCGGGCGCATGGGGCTGTCGGTGGACGAGATCGGCAACACCCTGCGCTCCCAGCTCGAAGGCCAGGTGCTGGGTGTGGTGCTGGAAGGCGTGCGGCGCACGCCGGTCTTGTTGCGTGGCAGCGATGCCGTGCGCGACATCCCGGCGGTGTTCGCCGATTTGCGCCTGACCCTGCCTTCCGGCCAGAGCGTGCCGCTGGCGAGCGTGGCTCACCTCAAGCGGGTGGATGGCCCGGTCAAGATCGACCGCGAAAACTCGCAGCGCTACGCAGTGGTGCAAACCAACGTGCGTGGCCGCGACCTGGTCGGCTTCGTCGAAGAGGCGAAACAGGCGGTGGAGAAACAGGCACCGTCGCCGGCCGGCTACAGCCTCACCTGGGGCGGCCAGTTCGAGAACCAGCAGCGCGCCGCAGCGCGGCTCGCCATCGTGGTGCCCGTCGCCTTGGGCCTGATCCATCTGCTGTTGTTCGCTACTTTCGGTTCGATGCGCCAGGCGTGGCTGGTGTTCGCCAACATCCCCTTCGCCCTGATCGGGGGCGTGTGGGCGCTGTGGCTTTCGGGCGAATACCTGTCGGTGCCGGCGTCGGTCGGATTCATCGCCCTGCTCGGCATTGCGGTGCTCAACGGCGTGGTGATGGTGAGCTATTTCAACCAGCTGCGGGAGCAGGGGATGGACATCGCCTCCGTGGTGGTGGAAGGTGCCCGGCGGCGCCTGCGGCCGGTGATGATGACCGCCAGCATCACCGCCTTCGGCCTGGTTCCGCTGCTGTTCGCCAGCGGCCCCGGCTCGGAGATCCAGAAGCCGCTGGCGATCGTGGTGATCGGCGGACTGCTGAGTTCG
>JAIOJM010000008.1 GCA_019911785.1 Sulfuricella sp.
CCGCAGGCAGGTGGCGCACCAGGGCGTTGCGTCTGGCCATGCGCTGGGTGGCCATAGCCAGCGCCAGGGTGACGGTGGGCAGCAGGCCCTCGGGCACGTTGGCGACGATGATGCCGATGGCGAAAATCAGGCTTTCCCAGACGGAGAGGCCGATCACCTGGCCAATCAGGAAAAAAATTGCGCCGAGCAGGCTGGCCAAGGCGGCTACCAGGCGGCTCAGGCGCGCAATCTCGCGCTGCAAGGGTGATGGCGCTTCCCTTGCTGTCTGGGTCAGGTGGGCGATTTTGCCGAATTCGGTATGCATGCCGGTGGCGAATACTACCGCCCGTGCCTCGCCGGATACCAGCGAGGTGCCGGCGAGCAGGACGTTGCGTGCAAGGAGCAGGTCCTCCTCCTTGCAGGGTTCGGTATTTCTGGCCTTGGGCAGGGATTCTCCGGTGACCGTGGCGTTGTTGACGCGCACACCGAAAGCCTCGACCAGTCGGCAGTCGGCAGGGATGTCGTCGCCTGCCTGCAAGACAAGAATGTCTCCGGGAACCAGTTCGACGGCCGGGATTTGCTCGATGATTTCGCTACGGAGCGCCATTACCTGGTGTGGCAGAAGGTTTTCCAGTGCGGCCAGGGCTTTCTCGGCGCGGTATTCCTGCCAGAAGGAAAAAATGCCGTTGATCAAGATCACACCGAGTATGGCCCAGCCCAGCATCGCCATGCCCTTGCCGGGATCGCTGAATTCCGCGACGAAGGCCAGCGCCGCTGCCAGCCACAGGATCAGGGCGAAAAAGTGGGTGAATTCCCTGAGGAAGCGCAGCGCGAGCAGCTCCTTTTTGACCCGCTCCACCCGGTTCGGTCCGAATTCTTTGAGCCGGCGTGCGGCTTCCTGAGCGGACAGCCCCTCGGGGCGGCTGTTGAGGCTGCGGATTGCGTCTTCGACGGTGAGGTGATGGATTTTCATGAGGATAAACGGCGTTTGTATTGCTTAAATGTAGCCTATGTCCGGCGGGATTTTCTGGAATAAAAATAATCGAAATGCTACCGTCTCGTAGGAGCGACCTCCCGGTCGCGAACAGCAGTGCCAAGCGGGGCAGGGTGGTTGCTGATGGAGGCGGTCGCGACCGGGAGGTCGCTCCTACAGGGGGAATCTTATGGGGCGGGAGTCGCATGGCAGGGATTTGCGCAAGGGGCGGTACTCGGAGACGGGGCGCGTTTATCTGGTGACGGCGGTTACCGAGGCGCGGAGGACGCTGTTCGCCGATATCGGCTTGGGGCGGGAGGTCGTTCATGCCATGCGTTATCACGATCTTGCCGGAGACTCGGAAACGCTTGCGTTCGTGGTGATGCCGGATCACTTCCACTGGTTGTTTGCCATGGGGGAGAACATGCCTCTTGCACCGCTCATCAAATCGGTTAAGAGCTTTTCCGCCCGTAGAATCAACCGGTGTCTCGGAGGAAGCGGAAAGGTGTGGCAGACAGGCTACCATGACCACGCGTTGCGCCGCGAAGAGGATATCGTCCAGGTGTCCCGTTATGTTGTCGCCAATCCGTTGCGCGCCGGGTTGGTGGAGTGGCTGGGCGATTATCCGTTATGGGATGCGGCGTTCCTGTAGGAGCGACCTCCAGGTCGCGACCAGCTGTGCTTCAGGTAGGCAGGGGATTCGCGACCGGGAGGTCGCTCCTACAAGGGGGCGGGGGAATCGGCAGCGAGGCCGTTTCCACCTGTGATAAACTTTCATTGTTCCCTTAATCCAAGCGGGTTTTCTTATGTCCGGCAATTCCATCGGTAAACTTTTTTGTGTCACCTCCTTCGGCGAAAGCCACGGCCCGGCAATCGGCTGCGTGGTGGATGGCTGCCCGCCCGGCATGGCCTTGAGTGAGGCGGATATCCAGGGCGAGCTCGACCGGCGCAAGCCCGGCACTTCGCGCCACGTCACCCAGCGGCGCGAGTCGGACACGGTGGAAATCCTCTCCGGCGTGTTCGAGGGCAAGACCACCGGTGCTCCCATCGCCCTGCTGATCCGCAACGAGGACCAGCGCAGCAAGGACTACGGCAACATCGCCGAAACCTTCCGTCCCGGCCACGCCGATTACACCTACTGGCACAAGTACGGCATCCGCGACCACCGCGGCGGCGGGCGCTCCAGCGCGCGCGAAACTGCGGTGCGGGTGGCGGCCGGTGCGGTGGCGAAGAAATGGCTGAAGGAGCGCTATGGCGTGGAAATTCGCGGCTACCTTTCCCAGCTCGGCCCGATCGAGGTGCCATTCAAGTCCTGGGCGGACGTGGGCGAGAACCTCTTCTTCGTCGCCGATGCCGGCTACGTGCCGCAACTGGAGGAATACATGGACGCCCTGCGCAAGTCCGGCGACTCGGTCGGCGCGAAAGTCACCGTGGTGGCGCAAGGCGCCCCGGTGGGCTGGGGCGAGCCGGTGTACGACCGGCTCGACGCCGAGATCGGCTATGCCATGATGAGCATCAACGCGGTCAAGGGCGTGGAGATCGGCGCCGGTTTCGCCTCGGTGGCGCAGAAGGGCAGCGAGCACGGCGACGAGCTGACGCCGCAGGGCTTCCTCTCCAACCACGCCGGCGGCATCCTCGGCGGCATTTCCACCGGCCAGGACATCGTTGCCCACCTCGCCATCAAGCCCACCTCCAGCATCCGCATCCCGCGCCATTCGATCAACAAGGCAGGCGAGCCGGTGATGGTGGAGACCCATGGCCGCCACGATCCCTGCGTCGGCATCCGCGCCACGCCCATCGCCGAGGCGATGCTGGCGATCGTGCTGATCGACCATGCCCTGCGCCACCGCGCCCAGAATGCCGACGTGGTTTGCGATACGCCGCGCATTCCGGGTAGCCCGCGTAGGCTGGGGTGAGGGAACCGAACCCCAGCGGTTTTGCTGGCACCCATGCTGGGGTGCGCTACGCTTACCCCCAGCCTACGCTTTTCCGCCCTGCGCGGACTGGACCCGTTCTCTCCATGAGAGGGTGGACGCGCATCGCGGGTGTCGCCCGCCGTGGGCGAGGTTGGGCATCGCTGATGCTGGTGTTTTTTGCCCTATTTATGCAGGCGCCCGTGGCTCGCGCGGCGGATTTTCCGCCGCCACCGGCGATGCTGGCGAACGTCTATCGCAGTGATACGCCGCTGGCCGACTACCTGGTCAGCGAGAAGCTGGACGGGGTGCGCGGTTACTGGGACGGCGAAAAGCTGTTGACGCGCGGCGGGGAACGAATCGAGGCGCCCGGCTGGTTCACTGCAGGGTGGCCTGCTTTCCCCCTGGACGGCGAGTTGTGGGTCGGACGCGGCCAGTTTTCCAGTGCCGTATCCATCGTGCGGCAGAAAACGCCGGATGACGCCGCATGGCGCACGCTGAGTTTCATGGTGTTCGATCTGCCGGCCCATCCGGGAACCTTCGCCGAACGCAATGCGGCGCTGAAGCCCTTGCTTGCCGGGCTTGCGCTGCCCTGGGTGCGTCCGGTCGAGCAGTTCAAGGTGGCCGACCGGGCCGGATTGCGTGTCGCGTTCGACCGGGTGGTCAAAAATGGGGGTGAAGGGCTGATGCTCCATCGCGCCGCATCCCTTTACCAGGCCGGGCGCAGCGACGACTTGCTCAAGCTGAAACCGTACCAGGATGCTGAAGCGAGGGTCATTGCGCATCTGCCGGGCAAGGGCAGGCACCAGGGTGTGCTCGGAGCCTTGCTGGTGGAAACGGCGGAGGGGCTGAGATTCCGCATCGGAACGGGGTTTTCCGACGCGGAGCGGCGAAACCCGCCTGCGCCGGGAAGCTGGGTGACGTATCGCCATATCGGACTGAACGAAGACAGCGGCATTCCCCGCTTCGCCAGTTTCATGCGGGTACGGGAGGATATGCCCGGCGGGGAAAGGTAGAAGTCGCAGGTCGGTTCACCACCCCTCAGCGGCGTGTTAAAATTCCGCCCATGCGTTCCCTTCCCTATTGGCGCCTCTCCGGTTTCTACTTCTTCTATTTCGCGTTTGTCGGCGCAATGGCTCCGTTCTGGGGGCTGTACCTCAAATCGCTGGCATTCACCGCGTTCCAGATCGGCGTGCTGATGTCGCTGCTGCAGGTGATGCGGATGTTCGCGCCGAACATCTGGGGGTGGGTGGCCGACCGGGCCGGCAAGCGCGTCGCCATCGTCCAGATTGCGGTCGGCTTGAGTCTGCTCAGTTTTATTCCGGTGTTCTTCAATTCCAGCTTCGCCGGGCTGTTCGTGGCGATGTCGCTGATGAGCTTTTTCTGGAGCGCTTCCCTGCCGCTGGTGGAGGCGACCACGCTCAGCCACCTCGGCGAGAAGACTGCCAAGTACGGGCGCATCCGGCTGTGGGGCTCGGTCGGGTTTATCGCTGCGGTGATCGGGCTGGGCTATCTGTTCGATTACGTCGAGATCCGCTGGTTGCTGTGGGCCGTGCTGGGCATCGTGACTGCGCTGCTGGTGTTTTCGCGCCATATTCCGGAGGCGGTGGTGCTGCCTCATCACACCGACCATCTGCCGATCTGGCACATCATCCGTCGCCCCGAAGTGCTGGCCTTCATCGGCGCCGGCTTCCTGATGGCGGCGGCGCACGGCGCTTATTACACCTTCTACTCGATTTACCTGGTCGATCACGGTTATGCCAAGAGCAGCGTGGGGCTGCTGTGGTCGCTCGGGGTGGTGTGCGAGATCGGCGTGTTCCTGTGGATGCCGCGCCTGCTGCGCAGCGTGTCGCTGCGCCAGGTGCTGCTGGCCAGCCTCGCCCTCGCGGCGCTGCGCTTTCTGATGATCGGCTGGGGGGTGGGCTGGATCGCCGTGATCGTGGCGGCCCAGCTGCTCCACGCCGCCACTTTCGGCGCCTACCATTCGGCGGCGGTGGAGATGGTGCACCGTTTTTTCAAAGGCCGGCATCAGGCCCAGGGGCAGGCGCTCTACAACAGCGTGTCGTTCGGGGCGGGAGGGACGC
>JAIOJM010000111.1 GCA_019911785.1 Sulfuricella sp.
GGCTCAACCCAACAGGCGTTACTTGCCCGGATGTCTGCCCTGATACCCATTATGTTTCTGATGGCGATGTCGAGACATTTGTCAGTAATGGCGAAACTATCCCGCTATGCCCTCACTGTGGAAGAACCGCATCTTGGACGACTGGCTACGATGCCGGTATCGATTGGATGGTTACCGGTGGTGAGCCACAAGGCTCGCCCGATGCACCCGGATTGGGCGCGCAGTTTGCGCGATCAATGTTCTGCGGCCGGCGTGCTTTTTCTGTTCAAGCAGCACGGCGAATTCCTTGGTGGGCAAGTCGCCAACGAACAGATAGATGCGTCCAAATCAGGTGGGTGGGTGTCGTTGGATGGCGCATACCACGACGGCAACGACCGATCGGCGTTTCGGGAAGGTGATGCGCATGTATATCGCTGCGGAACAAAAACCGCTGGCCGCCTGCTCGACGGGCAGGAATGGAATCAATACCCGGATCCTGCCCAATGAGTGCGCGCGTCACCGGAGACCAAGTCAAGCTCGCTGTCGTATCCGAATCCTTATTAAGGAAACGGCTGATGAGCGGCAAATTTCATATAGGCGAAGATGGAACGATTGAAAAACGCTGCCCGAGGTGCAAGGACTATTGGCCGGCAGATTCAGAATTCTTCTATTCCACTGGCGACAAAGGCGATGGACTTACCAGCTGGTGCAAAGCCTGCTACATCGAGTGGCGTTACCCCGGTGGAAGAGGATCGGTTGATCACCAGGTTCGCGCGGACGCGAGCAAGAAAGCAGAATTCCATGAAAATGAACCCCATTATTCGATGGCACTAACCACGGAGGACTGACATGCCAGCCTACAACTTCAAGAAGCAATTTGCACCAGTCGTGGAGAGCGGACAGAAACGGCAAACGATTCGCCAGACGGCGAGAGGTGCACACCGAGGCGCTATAGCCTACCTCTACACAGGCCAGCGGGCATCCTCCTGCCGGAAGCTCGGCGAAGGGACAATTACCGACGTGCTTCCGATTGAGATAGGGCGTCACGCCTGCGGAGAACCATACGCCAGCATTACCGAAAACGGCAAGCCCGCGCATATCGTTCACAGCGACCTCGATGCACTGGCGATAGCCGATGGATTTAAGACTGGTGAGGAAATGGTCGAGTGGTTCTCCGCTCAATACGGACTCCCATTCGCTGGCTACCTGCACCAGTGGGTTCCAACAAACCCAAAAAGATCATAGAAAATTTTTGGCCATTGCACTCCCGCAGAGGAGCTTTGGGTTTGCCTGTCCTTTGAGTTGGTGCGTATTCCACCCAAACCCGCCAGCCATAACGAACCCAAACCCGACACCTGTAACGACGCAACGTCGGTCGCCTGTTCCAATCCAAAACTCGCCACCTGTAATGAGTTTAATTGGCTACTGTTAGTCGCCTAAGTGCCAGGATAGCCATTGTGGAGAAAATAATGCTCCGCTGTTGAACGACAGCTTTTTGCAGAAGCGGCCACTCAGCTACCGAGATTCAGCGTCAGAAATTCGGCCAAAGCCGACGGTGAGACTCCGGGTCGAATCGTGCTGCCACGAGCTGCTGAACGGACATTCGCTCGTGACTGCAATGCGTACGACTGTGCTACTTAAACTCACTGGCTTGACCCCAACCCGGGGCGGCTGTGCAGACAACCATATTACGCTGCCGGTTACCGTAGAGACATTTCGATTGCACTTGCGAACTTCGGCACTTCGCGCCTCAGTACATGATCGAGCCGATCGAACACCTCCTTTAACGCGTAGCGATACTCAATATTGGTCGGGAAATCGGTCCCGACCGTAAGGGAGGTCACTAGGTCGTTAGCCACTTGCGCCGTCTGAGGATCATGCTCGATATGTTTGTAACGCCGTAGCGCGATCTCCAGTACATAGTCTTTGAAGCGATCCGCAATTTTGGAAGATTGAACAATGTCTTGAACGATCGACCCGAGAGCAATGGTCGCCTGCCTCGATATATAGAACAGGTCAAAGCCCTGCTGTTCGCGGATCGATTTCGGAATATCTGCAATCTTTACCTCCACGCAATCGTCAACCCAGTTCGACGCAATGCGGACAATCTCATAGAGCAAGTAGTAGAAAGGCGTAGGCCACTCGTGGTTTTCGTCGTCGGGCGACGCTTCTCGCATCTGTTCGAGGATACTCGTCGTGAAATGAGTGAAATAGAAGAGCCATAAATGATCTTGCTGGCCCTGATGAATACCCTCGTGGACCATGATCTCGAAGAGCTTTATGCCAGCATGCACGGGACAGTGGTACTTCCCCGCCTCGCTGTAGTACCCCAGAGAGCGGTTGTACGTCTCGGTCAAATGCCGATCCTCATCCAGCGTCCTACAGACGGATTCACCAATCGCCCGGTACAACCCGAGCTTGGCAGCCACAGAAACATCCTTGAAGAAGAAGCAAAGTATTCGATTCGAATATGGCAGAGCGAGGCGATGGCGACCGTTTAGATTCTGGTTGTTTCTCAGTTCAACATAGATACGACTGGTGTGATCGGCCAAGAGAGCATCCATGAATAGCTCAATGAAGTCCTCACGTACCGCCTCTGGACGCTCGAGCAACTTCAAGCAGAGATTGGGATGTGCCACCGCAAGGTGCGTAACCAGAGTAGGGGAGTTGGAGATGCTCTGAAGAATCTCATTCGCGTGTCTGCTCGCGTGATCTCGCTTCAGGAGGATTGCTTCGAACTGGGATAGTCCCGATCGGATGCATCGCTTCCGCTTCAAGTCACGTCGAACGGACTCACCATGTAGTAGAACCTCGATATCGAAAACCGGATTAGGTGCAAACTTTGCTACAACCCGAGCCAACAGCGGACGATGCTGGCTAAATTTTAGCAGCTTCGACACCTGAGGTTCAACTAACGAAACGAGCTCGTCATAGCGCTTCGTCAGCAACAAGTTATCAACGAGCTTTCCAAACGTTCCAATATTCTGTTTAGCCAGCTTGGGAGATCGAGCTCGGGCCAGAAGGTAGATGCCAAGTGCCAACAGCAAGAGGTATACAGCGCTACCTTTGTCCAAGCCCCATTTCCAGGGGGCCAAAGTGTAATAGAGCCCAACAGCACGTAGCGCTCTCTCGAAGACCAGATAGTGCACTATCAGGAAGACCGCGATGACGATGAGCCAGTCGATCCAAGTGATGCTCAATCGAAAGCGAAGTCGGTTGTTGGCGGGGATAATCGCCCAGACGGCCGCGACCAAACCCAATATCGTGAGCAAGCTACTTGTGTCGATAGCAATATCATTCATCACGGACAATAGCTCCTTCCATCATAGGGTAAGTCTGCAAGAATACGCAATGTATTGGCCTCAGGCAGCAATACCTCGTCGGTCAGCTGTGTCTTCTATCTCCCCATTGTCCCGGTGAGTACAACAAGGCATAGATCGCATTCGCCGGTTAAGTGTCGGCTTGCAGGCAGGTTCTCTCGACTGAGCGAACAGCGACTTGGGGGTGATTTCTACTACTCGTTTCATGTGCAGAGCGGTCAGTCGGAGTGATCTCAGTGCTGTGGCCGCTGGCTAACACTAAGCAGTCAGTTTCCGATATGAGAGAGACTGTCTGAAAAGGCCGAACCGCTGCCCGATGGCTTGCGGAGCTGAAGGTCTTCTTCGGCAGGAGTTACCCTCCGTTCAACCCAGAATATTTTTGCCGTCGCCATGGCCGGAGTTGGCACGGTCCGGAAGTAGGCCGCAAATCCCGATTGCAGACGGTGGCGAAAATTTATGGTTTGACCTCTGACCGCTTTGCGGAACGATGCCCACTGAGTGTTCCGTGCTAAATGAGACGGTCGAGTGAGTTGCAACGGCAATGGCAG
>JAIOJM010000009.1 GCA_019911785.1 Sulfuricella sp.
GTAAACTCCCGTTCAAATGATGAACGTATAAAAAATGACAACCCAGGAACAAGCGCAACTGCGCATCCTCAACATCGTCACCACCGAACCCCGCCTCAACCAACGCCACTTGGCCGAGCGGCTGAGCGTCAGCCTGGGCAAGACCAACTACCTGCTCAAGGCCCTGCTCGAAAAAGGCCTGATCAAAGCCAACAACTTCCGCCGCAACGACAACAAGCTCGCCTACCTCTACCTGCTCACTCCCGAAGGCGCCGCTGCCAAGCTCAGCCTCACCCGCGCCTACCTCGCCCGCAAGGAAGCCGAATACCTCGCCCTGAAAAGCGAAATCGAAACCATGCGCGCCGAGCTGGCTGCACAGGAAGGGCAGGCATGACCCCGGTCCGCGGCATAGCCGCTCCCACGGAAATGATTTCTCTTGCAACCCATCAGTCCCGATAACTGATCCCATGCACCACCTGTGCCAAATCCCTAGCACCGCCTGGCATCACGCCACCGTCACTCGCGCCCGGCGCGAGCGAATGAACGGCCGCGTGCCTGTCGCAACCAATAACGAGAACAGTTGTTGTATAATCAAGAACAAATGTTCTCATAATTGGTGTGATATGGAAGCTACAGCCGCTGTCCTGTTTGGCAAAACGCGTCAGGCCGTACTGGCACTACTCTTCGAACAGCCCGAGCAAGCCTATTACCTGCGCGAACTCGCCAGGCAAACCGGGGTCAGTCCAGGCGCCCTGCAACACGAACTGGGGCAGCTACAAAAAGCCGATCTGGTCGAACGCAGCCAGGACGGCAACCGGGTCACCTACCGGGCCAACACGGCGCATCCCGTCTTTGCCGATTTGCAATCCATCGTGCGCAAAACCTGCGGCCTGCCGGCCCAAATCAAGGCCGCCCTTCAGCCATTCGCCGCGAAAATCCGCTTTGCCGCCCTCTATGGCTCCTTAGCCAAAGGCGTCAATCACGCCCGCAGCGATGTCGACCTCCTGATCGTCGGCGACCTCAACCTCGAACAGGCGCTGGCCGCCATCGTTCCAGTTGAAGCGCGCATCGGTCGAGAAATCAGCGTCCGCATCTACAGCGCGGAAGACTTCCGCACGCGCCAGGAACAAGGCGAGCACTTCATCGGCAACGTGATGAGTGGCCCACTCATACCTCTGATCGGAACCCCGGATGACACTTGAAAACCTCATCGGCAAAGGGCTCCAGCGCGAACCCGCAAGCGCGGAAGAAATCCACCGCTTTCTGGCCAAGATCACCACCAAGCTGGCTGATGCCCAAAAAGAGACCATCAGCCTCGACAGCCGCTTCGACCTGGCCTACGAAGCGCTGCTGCAAATTGGCCTTGCCGCTTTGCGCGCCAACAACTTGCGACCGGACTCCCGTGGTGGCCACCACATTCTAGCGCTGCAAACCCTCAACACCAGCATCGGTTATCCACGCGAAAAGCTCAGATTGCTGGACGAATATCGGCGCCAGCGTGCAATCGGCCTATACGATGGTTCGTTCGTGCCAACCCAGGCCGAATTCGATGAACTGCTTGCCACAACAGTCGAACTCAAGGCATACCTTGACGCCTGGTTGAACAAACACCACCCGGAACTAACATGAACAAGCAACAGTCAGGTTCTGTCCCTGTCCGGCAAACCCTGTCCACAACCCGCCATCGTCATTGCGAGGCGCAGAGCAAATTGGACCCTAATTTCTACCCCTGTAGGAGCGGCGCCCTCGCCGCGATCAGCCCGGATCAATTACCGTATCGGCCCCGATCAGCCACCGCAATCGGCCCGAGGGCGGGCCTCCTACAACACGACAACCACGCACCGGCGTCTCATCCCCCCGTAGGAGCGGCGCCCTCGCCGCGATCAACCCAGATCAATTACCGTATCGGTCTGGATCAGTCCTCAGTCCTCAGCACTGAATTTTCCTCATCCCTGTGCTCTACCCCCCTTGAACTCCACCTCCTACCCCGGTAAACTCCCGTTCAAATGATGAACGTATAAAAAATGACAACCCAGGAACAAGCGCAACTGCGCATCCTCAATATCGTCACCACCGAACCCAGCCTCAACCAACGCCAGTTGGCCGAGCGGCTGAGCATCAGCCTGGGCAAGACCAACTACCTGCTCAAAGCCCTGCTCGAAAAAGGCCTGATCAAAGCCAACAACTTCCGCCGCAACGACAACAAGCTCGCTTACCTTTACCTGCTCACCCCCGAAGGCGCCGCCGCCAAGTTAAGCCTCACCCGCGCCTACCTCGCCCGCAAGGAAGCCGAATACCTCGCTCTGAAAAGCGAAATCGAAACCATGCGTATCGAATTGGCTGCACAGGAAGGGCAGGCATGAGCACGGTCCGCGGCATGGCAGCCCACACGGAAAACCAAACCGAACAGCACGCCCTGGCTCGCCTTGCTCAAGTGCTTGCCAATACACCCGAAATTGCCTTTGCCATACTCATAGGCAGTCGCGCGAAGGAAACCTCCTGCGAAGAGAGTGACTGGGATATCGCCGTCCGGTGGAAAAGTGCCGACACCCCATTCGACCACCTCGGCCGGCATGAAACCTTGCGGCATCGCCTCGCGCAATGCCTGCAAATCCAGCAAGAAAAAATCGACCTGATCGACCTCTCAGCCGCCCGCCTCGCCATGAAAGCCGTAGTTGCCGAAGAGGGCAAGACACTGCAAATCAACGATCAGCTTGCCTGGGCCCACTTCCTGACCACCACCTGGCGTGAACTTGAAGACTACTACTGGGAACGCACATATGCGGCTTGATCTCTACATGGCGGAAACCGCGCGCATCGCTCACGAACAGACTGCCATGCTCGACGAAGCCCGCCAGCGCATTCTTGCCGGCCAGTCGCTTAACCGTCTCGAGCAAGCCGGCATCCTGCATGCGCTGCAGGTGCTTGTTGAAAACGCCATAGGCAAGGCAAAACATACGATCAAAGCAAACAATGCGCCGGTGCCTGTCTCCGCATATGAAGCATTCTCCTCACTTGGACAGCTCGGAAAACTAGGAGAATCCACCCTTGAGGAGTGGAATGCAATCATCGGACTGCGCAACCGGATTGTTCACGACTACATGAACGTCGATATGGCATTCGTTCTCGACCTTGTCCGCGATCAGCGCTATCGCATCGTCACCGAATTTCTCATGCAACCCATCAGCGCTGATGACTGATCCCATGCATAGCCTGCCCAGGCCACCAACTCCATCTGGCACCCGCGCCTACCTCACCCGCAAGGAAGCCGAATACCTCGCCCTGAAAAGCGAAATCGAAACCATGCGTATCGAGTTGGCCGCACAGGAAGGGCAGGCATGAGCGCGCTTCGCTGCTCCGCATACAAAGACGCCATAGTCCCGGCCAATACTTCATGGTACTTGCCCGATCTGGGCGAATTCCGTGGAAAGCAGGAATGCTATACTCGCCAAAACACCGCTATGACAGAAAGACCTGCGTGCTCAACTTTCGATCGCTTTGCCGAAACGAGCCGACTTAATGCCTTCAGCAAAAATAGTGGTCTGACACCTATTTTTTCCATAGGGACACGGGATGCCGACTTTGATGACATGTCTATGGTGAGAGGTTAATTCATGCGCTTGACTGAACTCCAGCGAACAATCATTCGCCAGACCGTATCCCGCATCGTTGGGCCGGATGCCCGTGTCATTCTGTTCGGCTCCAGGCTGGACGACAGCGCCCGTGGCGGTGACCTGGACCTACTTGTTGAAAGCGACGAGTTGCCAACCCTCATGCAACGATCCCGCATCAAGCTCGCGCTAGAGTCCTCCCTTGTCATGCCGGTAGATATCGTTGCCATTAAACGGGGTGCACAACCAACCGCATTCCAGCGTATCGCGCTTGCAACCGGCGCGCCCCTTGGAGGTACGTGATATGGTGGAAGACATCCTCGACGCGGAACGGCAATACCTCTCCCGTCTTCTCGAAGCCATTCAGCGCTGCGTGTATTTCCTCCATGCGTCCGACGGAAAAATTGCCTGGCCACTGGAAGAGGGCGCGCTTGCCGCCAGAAAGAAAGATGAAGAGTTGTTCGAGTCCCTATCCGCCATTAACGAACGTTTTGCAAAGTTGCAAGATACTCTTGGCGCAGCAATGCGACACGCCTCCATGCTCATGGGCGAGCAGACCGACAACTTCCTGAAGGTGCTCGCCTTCCACGAAAAAACAGGGGTGATTGACTCGGTTTCATCGTGGCAGTTGTGCCGCACCGCGCGCAACCTCGCCGCTCACGACTACGAAACCGAGTACGCCGAGATTGCAGAGCATTTCAACACCTTGCACGACCTTCAGCCAATGCTCTACCAGGCATCTGGTCGCTTGCTCGCAAGCTGCGCTACCAGCCTCGGGGTTTATCCACCAAGTGAGGATTTCACCCAGGAGTTTTCTGGCATCGTGGGCGAGTTGAAAGAATGAACGTCACGAAAGCCGCCATTTCCGTTTCCGCAAAAGAAATGGGGTCTGACCCCAATGGCACCAATAGTGAAAAATGCCCGCAGGTTACCGCTTGGCAACTTTGCCGCACCGCATGCAATCCTGCGGCACATGAGGTTTTTGCATGAAATTAATTCCAACCATACTTTGCGGTGGAGCAGGTTCTCGCCTCTGGCCGGTTTCCCGTGAACTGCATCCCAAACCCTTCATCCGCCTCGCGGATGGACAGAGCCTGCTGCAAAAAGCCTGGCTGCGCGGAGCCGTGTTGCCGGATGTCGTCGAGACACTGACCGTCACCAACCGCGAATTGTTCTTCAAAACCGAAGACGAATACCGCGAAGTGGCCGTTATCCCCGGCGCCAAAGATATAGTCAACCGCTTCATCCTCGAACCGTTTGGACGCAACACCGCACCCGCCATCGCCGCTGCCGCAATGCAAGTCGCCGCCACGCATGGCGAAGATGCCTGCCTACTCGTGCTGGCTGCCGATCACCTGATCGCCGACCAAGCGGCATTCGCACTAGCCGTGACCAAAGCCATGCAATTGGCTGCCCAAGGCAAACTGGTCACCTTCGGCATCCAACCTGACATGCCCGAAACCGGCTACGGTTACATCGAGGCCGACCTTGATTCTCCTATGCCACTTGCCGGAGAGGGGCTAGGGGAGCGCGCAGGTTTTCCTGTTCTGCGCTTCGTCGAAAAACCCAACCTGGAAAAAGCACAGGAATACGTCGCATCCGGCCGCTATTTATGGAACTCCGGCATGTTCTGCTTCCAGGCCGGCACCCTGCTGCGGGAGATGCAACAACACTGCCCGGCCATTCTGGCGACCACTCGCACCTGTCTGGAGCAATCCCGCAGCGCAGAAGGCAAAGGCTTCAGCCAGATCGACCTTGACGCAGCAACTTTCAAACTCGTCCCGGACGACTCCATCGACTATGCCGTCATGGAAAAATCCGGCAACGTCGCCGTCGTGCCATGCAGCATCGGCTGGAGCGACATCGGCTCATGGACCGCGCTGGGCGACCTTACCGCACCCGATGCCCAAGGCAACCGCATCGAAGGCGAAGTCATCCTGCACGATGTCAGCAACTGCTACATCCAGAGCAACCAGCGCATCGTCGGCGCAGTGGGCATCAACGACCTCATCGTCATCGACACGCCCGATGCCGTCCTGATCGCCGACCGCAGCCGCGCCCAGGACGTAAAACACCTATACGCACGCCTAAAGGCAGAAGGCCACGAAACCTACCGCCTGCATTGCACCGTCCATCGCCCATGGGGCACTTACACCGTGCTGGAAGAAAGCAAAAATTTCAAGATCAAACGCATCGAAGTCAAACCCGGCGCCAGCCTCAGCCTGCAAATGCACCACCACCGCAGCGAACACTGGATCGTCGTCAGCGGCATGGCGCGCGTGGTAAATGGCCAACAAGAACTATTCGTCAACACCAACGAATCCACCTATATCCCAGCTGGACACAAGCACCGCCTGGAAAACCCCGGCCTGCTCGATCTGGTGATGATCGAAGTGCAGAGCGGCGAATATCTCGGGGAAGACGATATCGTGCGTTTTGATGATATATATGGCAGGACTGAGAAAAAGCAGGACTGAGACAAAAGCAGGACTGAGGACTGAGTGTAAAGGCGGGACTGGGCAATGGGACAGAAAGTCGAACGATTCGAAGATTTGATTGCTTGGCAAAAAGCACGGCAGCTCACAGTTGAAATTTACCGTATTACCGTTCATGGTGAGTTTGCCAAAGACTTTGGCTTGAAAGACCAGATACGCAGAGCGGCGGTATCTGTGATGTCAAATGTCGCGGAAGGATTTGATCGCGGCTCTCGGGGAGAATTTCATCAATTCCTCGTTGTTGCAAAAGCATCATGCGCCGAAGTACGCTCTCAGCTCTATGTGGCAAAGGATATTGGATATATTGACCAAGCGGTTTTTAGCAATTTAAACAGTAGCACCGACGAACTTTCGCGAATTTTAGGCGGCCTGCGCGCCGCCGTTCAAAAACAAAGAGATACCAAATGACCCACCTCAGTCCTCAGTCCTCAGTCCTCAGCCCTGAATCTACCCAGTCCTCAGTCCTCAGTCCTCAGCCCTCGGCGCAACCGAAGGTTGCGTTAATCACAGGGATCACCGGCCAGGATGGCGCTTACCTGGCCGAATTTCTGTTGAAAAAAGGCTATGAGGTTCATGGTATCAAGCGCCGTACCTCGCTTTTTAATACGGATCGTATCGACCACCTCTACCAGGACCCGCATGAGAAAAATCGCCGCTTCGTCCTGCACCATGGTGACATGACCGACTCCAGCAGCCTGATCCGCATCATCCAGCAAGTGCAGCCGGATGAGATTTACAACCTGGCCGCGCAAAGCCATGTCGCGGTATCGTTCGAAGAGCCCGAATACACCGCCAACTCCGATGCCCTGGGAACGCTACGCGTGCTGGAGGCAATCCGCATCCTGGGCCTCGAAAAGAAGACCCGCTTTTATCAGGCATCCACCTCAGAACTCTACGGCCTGGTGCAGGAAACCCCGCAAAAGGAAACCACACCGTTCTATCCCCGCTCGCCCTACGCGGTCGCCAAGCTTTATGCCTACTGGATCACCGTCAACTACCGCGAAGCCTATGGCATGTATGCCTGCAATGGCATCCTTTTCAATCACGAATCTCCGGTCCGGGGTGAAACCTTCGTCACCCGCAAGATCACCCGTGCCCTGGCGCGCATCAAACTCGGGTTGCAGGATGCCCTCTATCTCGGCAATCTGGACGCCAAGCGCGACTGGGGCCACGCCAAGGATTACGTCGAAATGCAGTGGCTCATGCTGCAACAGGAAAAGCCCGAAGACTTCGTCATCGCCACCGGCGTGCAATACAGCGTGCGCGACTTCGTCAATGCCGCCGCCACGGAGCTGGGCATGAAAATTCGCTGGGAAGGCAGCGGGGTTGATGAAAAAGGCTATTGGGAAAACCGCGCTGATTTTCACCCCTCACCCCTTACCCCTCACCCATCACCGATTGTCGCCGTCGATCCGCGCTACTTCCGCCCCACCGAAGTCGAAACCCTGCTCGGCGACCCCACCAAGGCCAAGGAAAAACTCGGCTGGACACCCAAAATTACCTTCGATGAATTAGTGGCAGAAATGGTGCGCGAAGACCTCAAGGCCGCCGAGCGGGATGAACTGGTCAAGCAACACGGCTATTCGGTTTTGAATTGCCATGAATAACAACATGAGCGAGACGAAATCGCTTGTGCCGGAAATGGTGGTCCAGCGCATCCACCTTGTGCGCGGGCACAATGTTATGCTGGATGCCGACTTGGCCTTGCTGTACAACGTCGAAACCAGATCGCTGGTGCAGGCGGTCAAGCGCAATCCACAACGCTTTCCGTCAGATTTCATGTTCCAACTGACGAATGAGGAATAGGCGGCTTTGAGATCACAGAATGTGACCTCAAAAGGCCGTGGGGGTCGACGACCAAGCCATCGCAGGTCTGATCGACGCCATACGGCAATTGATCCAGCCCACGCACAAACGCTATATAATTGAGCTTATAAAATCAAACATTCTTTCCCCTGACTATAAGGAGAACCAACATGCCAGCCTCAAACAGAATCACCCTTGAGCCCGGTAAACGTGGCGGACGCCCCTGCATTCGCCATTTACGTATCAGTGTTTATGATGTCTTGGCAATGTTGTCGAATGGCATGAACGAGAGCGAAATTCTGGAAGACTTTCCCGAATTGGAATCTGCCGATATCATGGCGTGCTTGGCCTACGCTGCAGACAGGGAGCACAATGTTTTTTCCGTGGCAGTCGAATGAAGCTATTGCTGGACGAAAACCTTTCACGCCGGATCGTGCCCTTTTTACAGCAAGACTATCCAGGCAGCACCCAAGTCGCCCTCATAGACCTTGAAAGCGCAAGTGATAACGAAGTCTGGGAATACGCCAAAGCAAACGCATTTACCATAGTGACGCGGGATGCCGACTTTGAAGACATGTCTATTGTGAGAGGGCATCCACCACAAATCATATGGCTTAGAACACCGAATCAAACCAAAGCTTCGATTCTAAACATACTGCTTCAGCATAGAGATATCATTGAGCATGCCTTAATTCAAAAAAATCAGGCTTGTATCGAATTAAGGAAATCGTAACTTCATGGATAGGACTGCCAAAATCTACATCGCCGGCCACCGTGGCCTGGTCGGCTCCGCCATCGTCCGCAAACTCCGTGAAAAGGGTTTCAGTCCTCAGACCTCCGCCCTCAGCCCTGGCCTTATCCTCCGCACCCACGCCGAGCTCGATCTCACAAACCAGCAGGCAGTCCGAGAATTCTTCGAACAGGAAAAACCCGAATACGTCTTTCTTGCTGCAGCCAAAGTAGGCGGCATCCACGCCAACAACACCTACCCGGCGGAATTCATCCACAGTAACCTCGTCATCCAGACCAATGTCATTCACGAGGCTCATCGTGCCGGAGTAAAACGCCTGCTGTTCCTGGGCTCAAGCTGCATCTACCCGCGCGACTGCCCCCAGCCGATGAAGGAAGAATACCTCCTCACCGGCCCGCTGGAACCCACCAACCGTCCCTACGCCGTGGCCAAGATCGCCGGCATTGAAATGTGCTGGAGCTACAACCGGCAATACGGCACCCAATACCTCGCCGTCATGCCCACCAACCTCTACGGCCCCGGCGACACCTACGACCTCGACAACAGCCACGTAATCCCCGCGCTGATCCGCAAAATCCATGAAGCCAGCCAGCGTGGCGACAGGGAAGTGATGGTGTGGGGCACCGGCACACCTCGCCGGGAATTTCTTTACAGCGACGATATGGCGGACGCCTGCGCCTACCTGATGAACCTGCCGGACGAAGCCTTCAACTCAGTCCTTAGTCCTCAGTCCTCGGCACCGCCTTTAATCAACATCGGCTGCGGCGAAGACCTCACCATCCGCGAACTGGCGGAAACAGTAAAAAGGGTGGTCGGATTCCAGGGTGAACTGAAATTCGACACCAGCAAACCCGATGGCACCCCCAGAAAGCTGCTCTCCGTGGAACGCCTCAGCAGCCTTGGCTGGAAAATGAAAACCGGCCTGGAGGCAGGGCTCAAACTGGCCTATGCCGATTTCCTTAATACCAGCGGTGGCGCGGTATGAACATGGTATGGCATTCGTTCTCGACTTCATCCGCGACCAGCGTTACCATGCCGTCACCGAATTCCTCTTGCAACCCATCAGCCCCGATGACTGATCCCATGTTCCACCTGCCCCAAGCCCCCAACACCGTCTGGCATCACGCCATCGTCACCCGCGCCCGGCGCGAGCGGATGAACAGCCACGCGCATGGCGCAACCAATTATGAGCGGAGCAAATTGGAGTCTGTCCCCATTTTCTCTCATTTTCTCCCTCCGCAGTGCTGGCTACAGCTTGTGGCGTCTGTGATGCGATACCTAGGCGGGCAAAAGTAAGCCATGTGCGGAATCGCCGGCATCTACGCCTATCGCCCGGAATCACCACCCGTAAACCGGGATGAGTTATTGCGCATCCGCGAGCGGATGGTCAGCCGTGGTCCGGATGGAGCCGGTCTTTGGATATCACCAGACAACCGCGTCGGCCTTGCCCATCGCCGACTTGCCATCATCGATTTGAGCGAGTCCGGCGCCCAACCCATGCTGGACCCCGAATCCGGCAACCAAATCGTATTCAATGGCGAGATCTACAATCACCGCGACCTGCGTGTCGATTTAGAAGCCGCTGGATACCGCTTCCACTCTCATTCCGATACCGAGGTGCTGCTAAAACTTTACGCCGCCCATGGTCAGGACATGCTGCACAAGCTGCGCGGCATGTACGCCTTCGCCATCTGGGATGCTCGCACTCAGAGTCTTTTCATGGCTCGGGACCCTCTGGGTATTAAGCCCCTCTACTATTATGCCGACGACGGCAAGACGCTCCGATTTGCCTCCCAGGTCAAGGCCCTGCTCAAAGGCGGTGCCATCGACACTGCCCCCGAGCCTGCCGGCCATGTGGGTTTCTTCATCTGGGGCTCGGTGCCCGAGCCCTACACCCTATACAAACATATCCGCGCTTTGCCGGCCGGTCATCGGATGCGTGCGGGTCAAAGCGGCGCTGGCGCCCCCGCCTGTTTCGACAGCGTGTCAAAACGCCTGGCTATTGCTAGTCAGAATCCTGTGCACGTGTCAGATCAAGAGGCGCTTGCACACATTGCCGAAGCCACGCGGAGGAGTATCCACGCGCACCTGCTGGCCGATGTGCCGGTTGGGGTGTTCCTTTCCTCTGGGCTCGACTCGGCCATGCTCGCCGCAACTGTGGCACAGGCGGGAGAGGTAAGTACCATCACCTTGGGGTTCGACGAATACCAAGACACCCTCAACGACGAAGCGCCGCTCGCGGAACAGCTTGCCCGGCAATTGGCCGCCAGCCACAGCACCGTTCGTATCACCGCGGCGGATTTTCACGCCGACCGAGCACACCTACTGGATGCCATGGACCAACCCAGCATCGATGGCGTCAATACCTGGTTCGTGGCCAAGGCGGCAGCATCCAAGGGCGTCAAGGTAGCGCTATCGGGCTTGGGTGGTGATGAACTTTTTGCCTCCTATCCCAGCTTTGAGCAAGTGCCTCGTATGCACCAGCGGTTGGCCGGGTTTGCCAGGTTACCCGGCCTTGGAAAGGCATTCCGCATTGTTTCAGCGCCCTTTCTGAGGCGATTCACTTCACCGAAATACGCGGGCCTGCTGGAATACGGGGGCAGTCTGGGCGGTGCCTACCTGCTTAGGCGGGGGCTTTACATGCCTTGGGAACTCCCGGAAATCATGGACCCGGACATGGCCCGTGATGGCTGGCATGAACTCAATGCCCTGTCAGCCTTGGCCGGGATTACGGAGGGGATCGAGAATTCACGACTGGCGGTCTCGGCCCTGGAAATGACGTGTTATATGAGAAACCAGCTGCTGCGCGATGCGGACTGGGCCGGTATGGCTCACTCGCTGGAGATCTGTGTGCCCTTGGTGGATATTGAACTCATCGCCAAGACGGCCTCCATTTTCGCCGCCGCACCGCATCTTCAAAAGCGCCAAGTCGCCGAAACGGTGGCCAGTCAATTACAAGCTGAGTTCTTCCAAAGAAGGAAAACTGGGTTTTTCATACCGGTGCGGGATTGGCAGGCCAATAAAACTTTTCCAAATTCCCGTGGACTGCGTGGCTGGGGACACTTCGTCCATGCTACATTTTTTATTTGAAGCAATGATACAGACTGCACTCTTGATTGGTGGCACGGGATTCGTCGGCAGACACATGCAGAAGAATCTCCAGCCTCGGTATGAGGTCATCGCCACGGGCCGTGAGGCCGACATCCGGGATGACGGACAGATGGACGCGCTGGTCAGATCCACCCGCCCCCAAGTGGTCGTCAATTTCGCGGCCTTGACCACGGTCCGGGAAACCTTCCAGGACCCTCTCAATACCTATCGCATCGGCTTTCTCGGAACCTTGAGTCTGCTGAATGCACTGAAGAAAAATGGATTCACGGGGACGCTGCTAAACATTAGCTCCAGCGAAGTCTATGGGTTTCCTCAACCGGACCAGTTGCCCATAACCGAGGCTACTCCCTTGCAGCCGATGAGCCCTTACTCCGTCAATAAGATCGCCACCGAAGCCCTTTGCCATCAATGGAGCCAGACAGAAGAGTTCAGAATCGTGACCGCTCGACCATTCACCCACATCGGGCCAGGTCAAAGCGACCGGTTCGCCATTTCCAATTTCGGCAAGCAGATTGCGGAGATCGCCTCTGGCATGAGGGAACCTGTCATCCGCGTTGGCAACCTGCACGCAACGCGTGATATCACGGATGTGCGGGACGTGGTAAACGCCTATTCCAGCCTGCTAGAAGCTGGCGAAAGCGGTCAGGTCTACAACATCTGTACAGGCAGCGAGGTCAGCATCCAATCCCTGCTGTATGCATTGATCGAGTTCGCCAAGACCGATATCAAGATCGAGCAGGACCCGTCGCTGATGAGGAATGTTGAGCAGCTTCGTATTCAAGGTTGCTTTGAGAAACTGCGCAAGCGAACCGGTTGGACTCCTCAAATCTTACTCCAGCAGACCCTCGCGGACATCTTTTCACACTGGTTACACGAAATGAGACAGTAAGGGCGTTTGACACAACATTGTGCCGAACTGGTATGGATTTTCTTCGTTGTTAACGTTCATCATATAGTGAGGTGATATGCATCTGATTTATCGAAAAACCTGCAGAATTTGCGGTTCTTCTGCGCTCACTAAGGTCATCGACCTAGGAGACCAGCACCTTCAAGGCTCATTCATCAAGCCTGGAAAGGAAAACCCACCTCTGCGCAAAATGCCCACCAAACTGGTGCGCTGTGACCCTACCCTCGACGAGCGGGCGTGCGGTCTTTTGCAAGCAACTGTGTCCGTGCCGCCTGTGATCCTGTATTCAGCCTATTGGTATCGTTCGGGCACCAATCAGACTATGCGTGATCATTTGCGCGGCATCGCCGATGTTGCGTATAGCTTTATTGGAAACTCCAACGCCCGCGTGCTCGACATTGGTTGCAACGATGGTACGTTGTTGGCCTGTTATCCCAGTTCTTTCCAGAAATATGGCGTGGACCCGTCCGATATTGCGCAGGAAATTGGCAGTGAGGTCCAAGTCGTGCAGGACACCTTTCCCTCAGCGGAGCTGTCCACGCTCATCGGAGACAAGCGCTTTGACATTATCACGTCGATCGCGATGTTTTATGACCTGGAAAACCCGGTTGACTTCGTCAATAGTATCAAGTCGATTTTGAACGACGAGGGCGTGTGGATCTTCGAAGTATCCTACATGCCGACCATGCTAGAGATGAACTCATACGACACCATATGCCACGAGCACTTGGAGTATTACAGTTTCTCGGTCATCGAGAATCTCATGCAGCGTTGTGGCATGAAGGTGTTCAAGGTCGATTTCAACAGTATCAACGGCGGCAGCATCCGCTGCTATGTCACGCACGCGACGAACTTCAAGTTCAAGAGTCGTGAAAACCAGTTGACCCTCGAGCAGGTTCGTCAACAGGAGTTCGAGCTCGAATTGGACACGGATAAGCCGTACAAGAACTTTCAGGACCGTATCAATCAACACAAGGAAGAACTTTCGACATTGCTGAAGGGGCTGAAGCGCGACGGCAAGAAGATTCATATCTATGGAGCATCGACCAAGGGCAATACCATCTTGCAATGGTGCGGCATTGACAACACCGTGATTGATTACGCCGCTGACCGCAATCCCGACAAGGACGGGGCGATCACAATCGGCACCAATATCCCGATTATTTCGGAAGAGAAATCACGCGCGATGAAGCCTGATTATTATTTGGTATTGCCTTGGCACTTTAAAGACGAGTTTCTGGATAGAGAAAAGGCTTTTCTGGATGAGGGTGGAGGGTTCATTTTTCCCTTGCCGACGATCGAAATCATTAAGCGTTGACTGGAGAAAGGTGTGAGTAGCGAACATAAAGTAAGAGCACTTGTTTTAGTCACGGATGCATACGGCGGACGTGGCGGCATAGCGTCGTATAACAGGAACATGCTGCAAGCATTGTGTGAGTATCCGATGATGGAGCGGGTGCTGGTTATCCCGAGAAAAGTTTTTTATAGGTTGGAGGAGATGCCGGGCAACTTGGAATACCGCGTTGATTCTGCGGGAAGCAAGTTGCGGTATATGTATGCTTGTCTACAGACTGTTTTCTTCTATCGCCGTTTTGATCTGATTATTTGCGCCCACATTCATTTGCTGCCCATTGCCTGGTTAATGGGTCTGCTTTATCGGTGCCCAGTTATTCCTGTTATTTATGGAGTTGACACTTGGACCCCGACCTCGCGTAAATTTGTGAACCATCTGTGTCACAAGTTGAAGTCGTTTATTTCCATAAGGCGGCTAACGGCGCGACTTTTTATAGATTGGGCAAGAATTTCCACTGAAAATTATTACTACCTTCCAAATTGTATTGACGAATCAAAATATGGAATTCGTGACCGTAGAGAGGATTTAATAGAACGCTACAAAATCAGGGGTAAAACGGTTATTATGACAGCGGGAAGGTTGGATGCAGGTCACGATCTCAATAAGGGATTTGATGAGATACTGGAAGTGTTGCCAGAGCTTAAAACGCGAATCCCCAATCTTGTGTATTTGGTGATGGGGGATGGTGAAGATAAGGAAAGATTAGAGGCGAAAGCCAAGAATCTAGGCGTTGCCGACATGACTGTATTTACTGGTTATGTTTCGGAAGCGGAGAAGGCCGATCATTACCGTTTGGCTGATGTATTTGCAATGCCGGGAAGCAATCCCGAGTTTGATCGTTATCCATATCGGTTTGTCTTCTTGGAGGCATTGGCTTGCGGCATACCGGTTGTTGGATGCAGGCTTGAAGATCCTTGGGAGGTGAATGACCCAGAATCACAATTGATCATACAGGTCGATCCAAAAAACAAGGATGAAATTATCAATGGGATATTAACTGCGCTATCCCGTCCGAAATGTCAAATTCAGCCCGGGCTTGAAAATTTTTATTTCTTAAAATTTAAAGCTAATTTTCATGAGATTGTCACAAAAATTATTTCGGCTGTGAAGCACTGATGTTAGAAGCTATTGCCACCAGTTTTTCTATCTTGTTTTGTGCATTGACCATAGTTGCCACACGACTTTCACGGAATTACGAATCTTGTATTCCTAATATTCGTGGTGTTGTACGTGGTGATAATTGAATCAATATATGAATCCTCTCGAACATATCCACATCTCACGAGTCTGTGATCTTTGTGGAACTGATATTTCCCAGAACGGTACCCGCGTGGTTGCAGGGCAGCAGGAACTGCTCGGAGTGCGGATAACCCTCACGACAGTCGCTTGTCAGCGTTGCCGTTTTATATTTCAGCCAGAACGTTTCTCCGATGCCCTGCTAACCACACTGTACGAACAGGATACGAGCTTTTCCTTCGGTGAGGCGAAGGAAGAAATGCCGATCATTAAGTCAGGCCTGGTCGAACGGCAAGAAGTTATCTCTAAGGCAATGAGTGCGTACGGGATTACAGAAGGCGCGGCGGTGCTTGATGTGGGTGGCGGGCGTGGTGAGTGTTGTCAGCACCTGGTGCAACGACATCGGGTTGTAGTTGCAGATACAACTGAAAGTCCTCCAGTTGACCCCAGGATTGAAAAGGTACTTGGACTTTTCTCAGGGAACTTGGAAAAGGGTACATTTGATGTAGTGGTGATGAACCACGTACTCGAACATGTTTTTTCGCCTACTGCACTCTTGGCATCTGCGTACAATATGCTCAAAGAAGGGGGTATTGTTATCGTGGAGGTGCCGTTCGAACTCTATACCCCTCTTGTGTTCAGGCATCTTGGGGACTGGCGGCATGTGGCCTACTTCTGTCGTGCTACCTTGCGGAAGTTCCTCGAAAAGTCTGGCTTCGTGGTGGATCGGGTCGTGCTGGAGGAAGGCTGCTACGGTGTGCGGCGGCTGCCAGTCGTCCGGGCGGTCGCTCGCAAACTGGCGCCACCACCAGCCGTACGCCCAATCCGAAATTTCCCGCTGGCACTGGTGGTGGACATGCTCGCGCCCGCCGTGCTGGCATCGCTGGTCAAGCGCGTGGTGGCGTGCAGATGATCGTTAGAACGCTGCGGACGAATTTTGCTATTCAGGTGATCACCTTCGCCACCTCAATCTTGATGGCGCGTATTCTTGGCCCCACCGGGCGAGGCGAGCTTGCGCTAGTATTGCTCTACCCCCAGCTTGTTGCAGTCCTCTCACTGATGGGGGTAGATAGAGCGATCGCTGTCCTCGGTGGCCGTGGGGAGCTTGACCGACCTATCGCAGCGATTTCCAAGCTAGTGTTACTATTCTCAATTCCGGCGATGGGGCTGGGCTATGCAACCGTGATCTGGCGTGTGGCCGATCCCCATCTGATTGGTCTGGCGACGATGTATCTCTCTTATGTCCCAGCCGTGTATTTCTTTATGCTTTTTTCGTTTCTGTTTAATGGTACCGGAGATTTTGCCCGCTTCAATCTGGTTCGGCTGGGGTTCTATTTTGTCAACCTCGCCCTGCTGCTCGCCATCTGGGCGGTCGCACCGATATCGTCCCTGGACTGGGTCGTGCTCGCGAATCTGGCTTCCGTTTATGGGGGGCTTGCCTTGGCCGTATGGCTGCTACGTGGCTTCCGATACTCTGGTGGTTTGGGTAATGAGAAGGCGAAAACTAACGATGTCAAAAATGTGCTTCGTTTGGCATTAGTCTTTGCTTTACCCGCTGCACTCGCCCAATTCAGCGGTTCCATTTACCAGATCATTCTTGAGCACCACTTGGGTGTAGAGCCGTTGGGTCTATTCGTTGTCTATTTTTCTTACAGCCGCATTCTTTCTCCAGTGGGGAGTGCTATTGCTTCTCATGTGTTCTATCACGGTATTACCGGAAAAGACCAGGATATTGCTCGTATCTGCCGATTAAGTCTTATTATCTACATCTTGTGTTCTCTGCCGCTGTGGTTGTTTGCCAGGTGGCTCATCCCGCTGATATTTGGACGGGGTTTCGTGGTGAATTTATGGGTTATTGCGTTTCTTTTAATTTCCGGCATGTTCGCATTATTGGCGGACAATATGGCGGAATTCCTGAAAGGTTATAAAAAGGTACGGGCCGATACCTGGGGGCGGATAATCTATCTCGTTACCGTTGGTATTCTTGGCTGGTGGTTGGTGACTCTTTGGGGCCTCATCGGGATGGCATTTGCGATTGCACTGGCAGATATTCTTCGTTACTGCTATCTCATCGGTCACATTGGACGTTTCACAGGCCAGTTTGTTGGCAAATTTTGGCAAGTGACGCGGTCAGATATAGCAGCTTTAATCGTTAGTGGAAGAATGGTATTCGTGCGGGTGAACAAATTACGATGAGCAATTTATCCGAGTTGCGTGTGGGTGTGAAAAATAATTTGGGCCTAGAATTATGACAATTGCAAGAATTGCACAATTTCTCAGTCAAGCAAAAAAACTTACTTTATGGCGCATACGATTGCGTATCGACCGATTGTTACCGTCTAAACTCGACCAATTCATGAAACAGGTGCCAGGCGTAATCCATGTTGGTGCTAATAATGGCGGCGAAAGGGATGCGTACGCGAAATATGGCTTACGTGTAATTTGGATTGAGCCGAATCCTGAAGTATTTGAAATATTGCAAAAAAATATTCGAGGATACGTTGGGCAAAAAGCTTTCCAGTATTTGGTTACCGATCAAGATGATTCGGAATATGAATTTCATATTGCAAACAATAATGGAGCATCATCATCAATACTTGACTTGAAACTTCATTTGGAACTTTGCCCTGACATTGTCTATGAAAGAACGATTAAGTTACGGAGCGCAACATTGACATCGCTCTTGATGAAAGAGTCCGTTAGGGCTTCTGATTATCCTGCGCTAGTTATGGATACGCAGGGGTCGGAGTTGCTTGTATTGAAAGGAGCAAAAGAAATTTTGAGCTCATTTCAGTTTATCAAGATAGAGGTTGCAGATTTTGAATCATACAAAGGCTGTTGCCAGCTAAAAGATATTGATCTGTTTATGAAACATAACGGCTTTAAAGAGATTTGTCGAAGTAAATTTGCAGAACATTCTGGTGGTGGTAGTTACTACGATATTCTCTATAAGAGAGATGCTTAATATCTTCTGATTAAGCAACCGAATCCATCGATCAAACTATTTTATAGACTTGCACTCATGGCTGTGAACCTGTTCCTGTCCACACACACCTGGACCTTACCCCTTAATGCCTTCGGCGTACGCCAACATGTGGCGGCGCTATACGAAGAGGTGTTTCGGGGTTGCGATATGCGCGTGTATCCCAAGGGACCGACGGGCAACCTGCTGGCCGATGTGCTACGTCATCTGCCCGTGCTTCTCGCGGGCGAGGTTAACGTCCTTGCACCAGACTATCCGGTTGTGGCCGGCGCCCTGGCATCCTGGGCCAGGCGATACCCAGGTCTCATCGTGCACACTTGGAAAGTGCCGGGGGTGTCAGACGCGCGCCTGAGTGCACGGGTTTACGACTTCCTGCTGCGCCGGGTGATCGACCGTGCACGCGCGGTCGTGGTTGTAAGCATGGCCCAGAAGCGTCAACTGGAAGCGCTGGGGGTGTCTTGTCCGGTGGTGTTCGCGCCGGTGACGGTGAATAGCCAGTTCTGGCACGCCGACCCGGTGGATATGGATGATGTACTCGCGCATTTCGACCTGGAGAAAAAAGGCTACGTGTTGACGGTTGGCGGCTCTGATCGAGATGAGATTTATGCCGCCCAAACGGCCAGAATGCTAGGATTACCCTATGTCCGGGCCACCTATAGCGTTTATTATGCAGATCGCGCGCGGGCGCTGCTTGCCCGTGAGAATTTGATAAGCCACTCCCGTATCCTCGTTAAGCCTTCCGATGTGGAATTGCGGGCGCTATATGCCGGGGCATGGTTGGTTTGTTTACCAACCCTGACGCGGACCAATCCTGCCGGTCTGACTTCACTTGCGGAAGGCATGGCTTGTGGGGCTGTTGTTGCGATACCAGAAACCATAGCAGAGGGCTACGTCGCGGATGGGATTAATGGTCTGGTGTTAAGGGGGGCGGCAGATGACTTTGCTGCAAGAGTGCTTTCGGAAAGTGATGATTTACCCTTGATTCGACAAATGGCACGGAAGTTTGCGGAAACTAAATTAAACAACTTAACTGTGGCGCAGCAGGTGCGGGCCCAATTTCAGTCTGAGCGAGTATGGGGATAGTCGAGTGGCACAGCTAACACTACTAATTATGTCCGTCATTCTTATACTGGCGGTGGTCGCCCTTGGGCGCACCAAAAGGGCTAACTTTGATATGCTTGATGCATATTTCTTGATGGTTATGCTTTATTTCGGAGTTTACAGCATTATAGATGCAGTAATAAATGAGGCAGTTGGTAAGGATGCAACGGTAGTGGTGCTGACATTTATACTGATCTTCTTTGCAATGTTGGTTACCTGGTGGCTTTATTTAGTAGTGCTTCCTTCGAAGTTCAGGAGGGTATTGCGGTTTAATAACCTAATTGAACAATGGGCCAATGTTGATCGTAAAACAATTACTCTCCTGGCGGCCTTATTTTTTGCATTCAATGGTTATTTGTTTATTGAATTTGGGATGATTACGTATGTTGGCACGGAGCTCGAACTTTTAAGTATTTCTTTGCCCACTTGGGTTGGCCCATTAAAAAACTTAATGAGCGCCATTGGATTTAGTTGTTATGTGTCCATAGTAGCTTCGATGATAAAGGGGCGAACAAGAATTTTCTCGCTTTATAGTTTGCTCATGCTTGCGCTGATGATCGTGCTTTCTCTCGATGGTAGAAGGGCATTTATTGAATTAATACTGATAGCATTTATTTTGTGGTCATGCTTCCGACGAGAGAATGTCTATTCATTTAAGCATTTCACACGTGGAATAATTATGCTAATTGCATACATTTTGCTCAGCAATATTTATCAGACATATCGAGTGGAAATATTTTCGATTCAGTCACGTATTAACGGTGGAGACGTTACTAGTTTGAGCGACGCCGCTGTGAATATAGATGCAACTATTGATAACTATCAACAACGATTAGCAATGTGGAACTTCAACTATATGATTACGGATGAGCAAGTAAAAAATCCGTTAAAAATTTATTGGGGAGCCTTGGGTTGGCAATCTCTTCTTAATTCGGTACCGAGAGTCGTTTGGGACTCCAAGGAAGTTGTCGACATGGATGAAATGGTCGCCAACCTATACGGGTTTGCAGTAGAGGATTATCCATCAAATGATTTTGCAAGTTTTCAGTCTGATTTTGGCATTTTAATGATAGCTTTTCTTCCAATTGTGAATATTTTAGTTTTATTGGTGGCTTCGTATTCTTGCTCTGTTACCAATAAACACAGTGCGTTAGCTCTGTTGATACCTATTTTATGTTTGGAATACCTTATTAAGATAGAAAATGCTTACGGCGTTATATTTATTTTGTTTATAGATATTCTTCTAATTATGGCGTTGTGGTCGATTGCCATGGTTCTGCGTCGCAGAATTAGAGTGTAGCCCTAATACTAATGCGACATGAATTTACTACGTTTATTTTTGTTGTTTTTGTGCTGCTGAAAATGCGCAGAATGCGGCATAAACCCGCCGCGGACAAGGTGGCGGATTGAAAGTTTGCGTCATAACCCCAGCGTTTTATCCTGCTATCGTATATGGCGGCCCTATTATCTCTACTTACCATACCTATGAGGAACTTGCGAAGCTGGGGGTCGAAGTCTTTGTTGCGACCACGAATGCGAACGGGAAGAAGAAACTGGAAGTAGAGCCGAACAGGTATATCCCTTTCAACGATCATCTTTTCGTGAAGTATTATGACGATACCGTCATTGGCCGGTTTTCATGGAGATTCGTTTTTTCTGTATGGCAGGATATCAGGGGCTGCGATTTGGTCCGGGTTGAAGATATTTTTTCTACCTATATTCCACCGTCTCTGCTCTTCGCTAGGCTATTCCGCAAGCCGGCACTCATCTCCGCCAGAGGGGCCTTGAGCGAATGGTCGCTCCGGAACAAGAGGGCTCTGGCCAAGAAAATGTGGCTTGCGCTGCTGATCAACCCATTCGTACGCAAAGCCTGGTGGCATGCTACTTCCGGGCAAGAAAAGCGCGAGATACTGGAGTTGTATCCTGCGGCGAAGGTTATAGTCATCCCGAATGGCGCGGATGTGGCCGAATTTGGCAATGCAAGACGCCTGCCCGGAAACGAGTACCTCAGGAAGTTCGCCGGTGTGGACCGGCAGCCGGGAAAAATCGTCGTTTCGATGGGGAGACTGCATAAGAAGAAGGGCTTCACTTTGTTGATAGAAGCCTTTGGAGGTCTGCTGAGCGATTTTATAGATGCCGTACTGCTGATAGCGGGGGAGGATGACGGCGAGAGAGGAAGTCTGGAGAACCAGATAGAACGGCTTGGTTTGAAGGGGAAAGTCTTCCTGGTCGGCGAGCTGAAGGGACAGGACAAGGCGGAATTCCTGGCAGGGGCAGATATGTTCGTTCTTCCCTCGTACAGCGAGAATTTTGGCAACGTATACCTGGAGGCGATGGCTGCAGGATTGCCTATTGTTGCGAGCAAGGGGACACCTTGGGAGCAAGTCGAGCGAATTGGCTGTGGGAAATGGGTGGAATGTTCGGCCGATGCGGTGCGGTCGGCGATGTATGAAATTCTTGCGGGCGATCACGGGGCTATGGGGAAATTGGCCAGGGAATACGCGCAGCAGTATGATTGGCGCAATATCGCAAGGGGATTCGAGTCGGCTTTTGCCATGATGCTGGGATTGCCGCGCCTGGAAATGAATGAGCACCCGGAAATTGATCATGCCGAAAAATAACCTGAAATACTCTTTGGCTGACGAGAAGGCCTATTACTCGCGGGATTGGCCTTCACGGGCCCTGCCTTACAAGCATCTCCAGGGCTACATCGACTGCTGGCTGCCCGAGGCAGCGCGGTTATTCGAGGGCAAGATGGTGCTGGATATCGGTGCCGGCGAAGCGACCTATACCCGTATGCTGGCTGACACCTACTCCCCCAGCCGACTCGTCGCCTGCGAACTTTTTCCTGAGCGGATGAGGCCCGCCATGCGGGACAATGCTTCAGAAAACCTCAGTTTCGTGGCGGGAAGCTGTTTCCGTCTGCCTTTCGCCGATCTTACTTTCGATGCAGTATTCGGGAGCCTCATCCTGCATCAGCTTCCCGATCTCGAACTCGCGATCGCGGAGATTGACCGGGTACTGAAGCCCGGTGGAACTTATATCGGTATCGAAGCCAACCCCTACAATGCGATCATTTTTTACCGGTATCTGAGGGGCCGGCATTCCAAAAACCAGTACCTTCTGAATGAATTGCATCTGTCGAAATTTACTTCAAGGGGGTTCAGTGTCGACATCCGTTTCTTCTATGCCCGCTTCCCCTCGTTGCGTAACCGGTTTCTGACTACCTGCATGGGAATTATCGCCAAGAAGGAGAGTAAGTGATTTCAGTCATTATTCTGACTTACAATGAGAAGCCAAACATTCGCACCTGTCTAGGCTCGATCGCAGATCTGACGGACGACATCATCATCGTCGATTCGTTTAGCACGGATGAGACACTTGATATTTGCAAGGAGTTCGGGTGCCGCATTTTCCAGAATCCGTTCATCAACCAGGCACACCAGTTCAACTGGGCGCTTGACCAGGTCGTCATCAAATACGACTGGGTTCTGCGGCTCGATGCGGACGAGATCGTTCCCGACAAGCTAAAGGCAGAAATGCGCAGTACCGTGGGAAAAGAAGCCGGGGTGAACGGCTACCATCTGAACCGGCGCATGATCTGGATGAATCGCTGGCTCAAGCATGGCCGCATGTATCCACACTACATACTCAGGCTATTTCGCAAGGGCTGCGGCCATTACGAACTGAAGACCGAGGAGCACCTGATCGTTTCAGGAAGCACCGCCTATATGAAAAATGATTTCCTCGAAGACAACCGGAACAATACTCTCGACTATTTCACGCTAAAACATATCAAAACTGCGATTGGGGAACTCGAGGAACTCTTGCGTCCCGTGCCTTTGGATGTCTACGTGGCGCCCTCGCTTTTTGGCAAGAAAATAAACCGCACACGCTGGCTGAAGGAGAGGCTTTATAGCTGTGCGCCGCTTTTTGTACGCCCATTTCTTTATTTCTTTTACAGGTACATTATCTGTCTCGGGTTTCTGGATGGCAAACCAGGTTTGATCTGGCATGTGCTTCAGGCATTCTGGTACCGGTTCTATATCGACGCCAAGGTGTATGAAGAGCGATCTGGATGGGAAAAGGTTCAAAACAACTACAAGGATATTTGAATATGGCTTCAGCGATAAAACCGTTTTACCTCGATCTGAGTGAAGGCGAGATTCAGGACATCCAGCGTGTGTTTGGCAACATCCTGCGCAGCGGGCAACTTATCCTTGCCAAATATACGGAACAGTTCGAGCGCGAATTTGCGGCTTATATAGGGTGTCAATATGCGGTTTCAATGAATACAGCAACTTCGGTACTGGAGGTGCTGTGCACCCTGAAAGGCACGCGCGGGAAGAAGGTCGCCGTGGCTTCGAACACCAATTTTGCGAGTGTGGCGGCCATCATTCGCGCCGGAGGGCAGCCGGTGTTCATGGACATGACCGAAGAGCATTTTGTTCCGAATCTGGACATTCTTCGACATACGGTAGAAAAATATGGCGTCGATGGCGTGATGTGGGTGCATATCGGCGGGATTATCGCCCCCGACTTCTTCGAGGTTGTCGAATACTGCAACAAAAACGGGTTATTCTTGATCGAAGACGCTGCTCATGCCCATGGCAGCAAAATGGGCGGGGTGAGCGCGGGCAATTTCGCCGGGGGCGGGGCGTTCTCCTTTTTTCCGACCAAGGTCATGACCACGATGGAAGGCGGGATGCTGACAACCAACAGCAAGGATGAGGCCGACCTGGCCAAATCATTCCGCAACCAGGGGAAACGGCATGCGGCGTATGGCGGGCTACACTACGATCTGGGCAGCAGCTGGCGGATTTCCGAGATAGGCGCCTATCTCGGGCTGGTGCAGTTGGCCAAGCTGGACCAGATGGTCGCGGTGCGCAATCGCGCAGCGAATCTCGTGGCTGGGACGCTCAAGGAAATCGGTGTGCCTTATTGCGATACTTCCCATATGGACCAGGCTAGCCAATACAAATTCATCGTCCGCTTACCCTCCCACCTTTCGATTGACGTGGTCAAAAAACAGCTGGAGGCACGCGGGGTATTTTGCGGGGGAGGGGTCTATGAAGTGCCCTGCCATCTGCAACCCGTTTTTGCGGATATCGCATACGACAAGGAAGATCTTGCCGTGACCGAAAACTGGTGCCCTCGGCATATCTGCCCGCCCATCACATCCGGCACCACGGATGAAGATACAAGCCGGATTTGCGAGGCATTGAAAGAGGTGCTGATTTGAACGTAAAAGCCGAATACGAGATGGTCGTAGTCGGTGGGGGCATCGCCGGACTCTGTATTGCCGAACTCTTCTCTCGTTCGGGCTGGAAAGTGGCGCTCTTGGAAAAGAATACGGGGATATGCATGGAGGCGAGTGGCGCTCATCATGGCTGGTTTCATTTCGGCAGTCTTTACTCGATTTTTCCGAATAACCAGTTCATGCGGACACTGGTTGGCGGTATCGACGATTTGATCGACTACTACAGTGGATTTCCTGGGATGAATATTCGGGTGAGTGAGGATGGAAGGTTGGCTCTCCCGCAGGTCGATGGAGCTTGGATTCGGGTTGACCCGATCCAATATATCGTTGCCGCTAGAAACGACAAGGACTTCAATCTTCATGTTTATGACGGGTTGGCCAATTATCTGCGCAAGATTTTTTTTACGTTGACCTGGGATCTGGCCATCAAGCAATTCATCAGCCGACACCAGCGCTTCCACAAATTCGATTGGCGGACTGGACCCGCTGCCGAACACATTCCGAAAGCGGGGTGGATGGATTATTCGCGCGAGGTGATCTTTAAACCTGAGGGCATGGATTGCGAGTTGGACCCGGATACCCATTTCCGCGTTTCAGGTTTCGATAGGCCGATGACTCCGCAGAATATCATTGGAGATTTGCTGAAAAGCTTCATCGGTTCAGGTGGCACCTTCATGCCGTCATGTGAGTATACCGGCTACCGGCGCCAGAGTGGCGTCAATATCGTGTGTACCCGGGATAGGGAACTTACGACGAAGCATCTGGTGCTCGCCAGCGGCAAGGGGTTGAAGGACCATCTTGCCGGCAAGGCCAACGTGAATGTCGTGGCTTCCCCATTGCTGGTCGCGTATCCAGCAGTCAGCAATATGGACCTCGTACGCCTCACGCCGTTCGTGTCTAAGACGGTGAACCATATCAAGCACTATGCGAACGGCGAAGCTTATTCGGTGATCGGAGGCGGTTATTTTGCGCCACCGGATGACGAGTCGGCGATCGCCAGGGCAAAAGAAGAGCTGGTTGCTGCGGCCGAGAAGGTTTTCCCCGCATTGGCTCAAGCCGAATTCAAGGAAGTCTACGTAAGCTACAAGACTGAAATGAGCGGCGAGTTAGGCGAACGCAACTACCAATATCTCATGAGGAAGTTGGACGAGAATGTATTTGCGGTAGTTCCCGGCAAATTTTCCCTTGGCTTCAGCCTTGCAGTAAACCTTTACAAGAAGCTGGTAGGCAAACCTCCGGCGGGGCTGGTTAAGGTGGATCAGGACATAGATGTATCAAAGTTTTTTTATGGGATGCGCCATCAAAGCATGGTAAAGGCTTTCATCGCAAAGCGAGATTCCGGATTTTCGCCCGCATCTTCCAGTTCCACTTTTGGTCCAAACTGATGAATGACATGTCAGAAATGGTTTGTGAAATTTGTTGTGCGCCGGCTGTATATTGGAGAAGCATCGCCGGTTATCGGCATTTCAGGTGCAGCAGATGTGAGCATCTGTTTGTTTTCCCTCGACCCACGCAAGATGAACTTGATTCATTCTATCAGCAGGGCCAATACTATGACTCGGCCGAAAAGCAACGAGATCGAATAACAAAGGATGCTCATTCAAGGTTGCAGTTGCTTGAAGCGCTTGTGAAGCAGTATGGTCTCGAGAAAAGAATTCTGGATGTCGGTTGTGCAAGCGGTATTTTCCTTTCTGTTGCATGCGAGAGAGGATGGGATGCGTATGGTGTAGAACGTTCAGAGGCGGTCGCCGAACGTGCCCGCTCAATATCGAGTGCAAAAATTTCTGTAGGCCTTTTGGAAGACATGGTCGTGTCAGGAGCGCCATTCTCAGTTGTAACGGCATGGGAAGTCATCGAACATACGATTGACCCGAGACTATTCTTTAGTGTGCTTGCCAAAAATGTCGCGGATAATGGGTTAGTATTGATTTCAACACCCCTATCAAATGGCATTCCCGCGAAAGTTCTCGGAAAACATTATCCGATGCTGATGCCCCCCGAACACTTAAGTCTTTTTACTCGTGATTCCCTTAAAATCCTTGCGAAGGAATTTAACTTCGACGAAGTGCATTACAGTTCATTCAGCAACCTGAATATAGGGTCTTTAGCATCAGGCTTCTGTCGGTTGGTTGCCGGAAAAAATTTGGATGATGCAAGTTTTCCAGTTTCAGCGGCTTTTCGGCTGCTTGCTACAACAGTTGCTTGGGCGCCATTAGTGATCGATACTTTAGGGTACGGGACGGAGATGCAAACTGTATACAGGCGCCTTGCAAAGGAAGTTGCATAAGCTCTCCCGCGAAACCATAGAACGGTATTGGACATTTGAATTTGTGCGGAAAATGTTGACGCTCGGCTCGATGGGAAAATTGTTTCTTGAACTCGATCGGGAATTTGGTCGATGAGAAAGTGCCCGGTTTGCTGGTGGATAGGGGCATCCCTCTTGAGTGGAACAGCTTTGTTTTTTGCGTTCATCTCTGCCGGAAATTTTCTTGTTGCGCCAGCCATGTCCCCGGAGAAGGCAGACCTGATCATTCTTCTGGGTGGGGGAACTGGAAGCCGCACTCAGGCTGCTGCGGATATATACAAGCATGGTTATGCCAGCAGAATAGTGTTGACGGGCTTGGAAAATGGATACCCCACCGCGCGGCCTGTTTATCTGGAATGGCGCGCACGTTACCTTGTGGATGTGGGTGTTCCGGAGTTGGCACTGATTTTTGATCGCGCCTCCAGCAATACGTGGCAAGAGGCGGTCAATACGATGCGGCTGATGCAGGACATGGACTTGAGGCGGGTGATCGTGGTTAGCGATCCGCCTCATATGAGGCGCCTGTCTTGGGTCTGGACCAAGGTGTTTGCGGGAAGCGGCAAGGAATTCCGGCTGGTCGCCGCCCCCATGCTTTCCTGGGATGCCGGCCATTGGTGGCGCAATGAAACGACTGCCCAGTTCGTCATCATGGAATATGTGAAGCTGGTTTATTATTGGTTTGTACATTGATTGGATGTCAGGGAACTAAAGTGACTTATATTCTTGGCATCAACGCCTTTCACGGCGATTCTTCGGCCTGTCTTATCAAGGACGGCAAACTGGTGGCAGCGGCGGAAGAGGAGCGTTTCCGCCGCATCAAGCACTGGGCGGGCTTTCCGTCCGAATCGATCAAATACTGCCTTGCCGAGGCGGGCATCACGCTGGCCGAGGTGGCGCATGTGGCGATCAACCAGGATTCGCGCGCGAGCCTGGGGCGCAAGATCTGGTACACGCTGACACAACGGCCGGATCTGGGGCTGGTGCTGGACCGGCTGCGCAACAAATCCAAACGCGACAGCCTGCAAACCCATCTGGCGAGGGCGTTTCCGGAGCAGGCTTTCGATGGCCAGGTGCATGCGGTGGAGCATCATCTGGCGCATTTGTCCTCGGCGTTTCATGTGTCGCCCTTTGACGAGGCGGTGTCGGTGTCGGTGGATGGCTTTGGCGACTTCGCCAGCGCGGCCTGGGGCGTGGGGCGCGGAACTGAAATCGAGGTGGAAGGCCGGGTGCATTTCCCGCATTCGCTGGGGATTTTTTATCAGGCGCTGACGCAGTTTGTGGGCTTTCCGCACTACGGCGACGAGTACAAGGTGATGGGGCTGGCGCCCTACGGCGAGCCAAAGTATCTGGATGCCATGCGGCAGATTGTGCAGTTGCAGCCTGACGGCGGCTTTCGGTTGAACCTGAAATACTTTCGCCATCATCGCGAGAAGATTGCCTACGAGTGGGACAACGGCATTCCCGCAGTGGGCACGCTGTTTTCCCCGGCCCTTTCGGACCTGCTGGGGCCGGCTCGCGGCAAGGACGACCCGCTGGAGCAAAAGCACAAGGACATCGCCCGCTCGGTGCAGGCGATGTACGAGGAAGCGTTCTTCCATCTGCTGAATACCTTGCATGCCAAACACAAGCTGGATGCGGTGGCGGTGGCCGGCGGCTGCGGCATGAACTCGGTGGCCAACGGCAAGATCACGCTGAAGACGCCGTTCAAACAGGTGTATGTGCAGTCGGCGGCGGGCGATGCGGGTGGCGCGATCGGTGCGGCGTATAGCGTGTGGTATGGGTTGAATCTGCCCCCCTCTCCCCAGCCCTCTCCCGCAAGGGGAGAGGGAGTTATAGCTCCCTCCCCCCTGCGGGGGGAGGGCTGGGGAGAGGGGTGCGCGCATAAGCGCTTCCACATGGACCACGCCTACTGGGGGCCGTCGTTCAGTGATGAAGTGATCGGTGAACTGTTAACTGAAAAAACCGCTGAACTGGCTGCTCAGGGTTGTACCGTCGAGCGGATTGCCGATGAGGACGAATTATGCCGCCGCACGGCTACTGCCATTGCCGACGGCCAGGTGATCGGCTGGTTTCAGGGCCGCATGGAATGGGGCCCGCGCGCGCTGGGCAACCGCTCCATCCTGGGCGACCCGCGCCGGGCGGACATGAAGGACATCCTCAATCTGAAAATCAAGCGCCGCGAATCCTTCCGCCCCTTTGCGCCGTCCATCCTGCGCGAGGCGGTGCCGGAGTGGTTCGAGCAGGATGCCGAGGTCCCCTTCATGATGCAGGTGTTCCAGTTCCGCGCCGAACAGCGTTCGCGCATTCCGGCGGTGACGCATGTGGACGGCTCGGGTCGCCTGCAAACCGTTAGCCGCGACACCAACCCGCGCTACTACCAACTGATCGAAGCCTTCCGCGAGCAAACCGGCGTGCCGATGGTGCTCAATACCTCCTTCAACGAAAACGAGCCAGTGGTATGCAGGCCGGAGGAAGCACTCGACTGCTTCCTGCGCACGAAGATGGATGTGCTGGTGATGGGCAACTGGCTGGTGAGGCGGGAGGCATAGCCTTGGCCGGATCGTGAAAATTTCCATCATCACGGCTGTCTACAACAACCGCGAGACCGTTGCCGCAGCGCTTGATTCGGCGCTGGCACAAAACCATCCGGATGTTGAACTGATCGTGATCGACGGTGGCTCGACGGACGGCACGCTGGAGGTGCTGCATGGCTTCGCCGACCGCCTGGCGGTACTGGTGAGCGAGCCGGACAAGGGCATTTACGATGCGCTGAACAAGGGTATCCAGCGGGCCAGCGGAGATGTGGTGGGCTTTCTGCATTCCGATGATCTGTTTGCGGATACGGGTGTGTTGTCGCATATCGAGGCGGCCTTTGCCGATCCTGGTGTGGAGGCGGTGTATGGCGATCTTCTCTATGTGCGCAAGGACAACCCTGACCAAGTAGTACGTTACTGGCGGGCAGGCGATTTTTCCCGAAGCCGCTTGAGCTGGGGCTGGATGCCACCGCACCCGACCTTCTATGTCCGACGGGGCGTGTATGTGCGGTTGGGGGGATTCGATACGTCGTACCGCATTGCCGCCGATTACGACTGCATGCTGCGCTTCCTGGGGCGGGGTGGTGTCCGCGTGGCCTATATCCCCGAGGTGCTGGTGAAGATGCGCTTGGGCGGCGCCAGTAATCGTTCATTTCGGAACATCATCCAGAAATCCCGCGAAGACTACCGTGCACTCCGAAACAATGGCATCGGCGGTCTGGCTACCCTGTTGATGAAGAACTTCCAGAAACTGCCGCAGTTTTTTACGCGGCCGGGTGAAAACTGATATGGCACTGAATATTCTGGTGATCGGTGGGGCAGGGTATATCGGGCAGCTTGGCAGGGTGATAGCGGCTTCTATTGGCTACAAGTGGTTTCAATGATTGATTGATCCGTTTGTTCAATCAGCATACAATCTCCCAAAATGGGAGGCTTAATTATGAGGTTGATTGCCAAGAGCACGTTGGTTAAATATTGGAGTCAGCCGGAATGTGCGGATTCGAAAGGTGCCTTGCAAAGCTGGTACGACGAAGCGATCAAGGCAAGCTGGAAGACACCGCAGGATATAAAAGAGCAGTACAGAAGCGCAAGTATCTGCGGCAACAACCGCGTGGTGTTCAACATCGCCGGGAACAAGTACAGACTAGTAGTGGAGATGCAATATCGAGCCGGGATTGTGTGGGTGAAGTTCGTTGGAACCCATGCGCAGTATGACCGAATCAACGTGGAGACCGTCAATGAATATTAAGCCAATCCGAAACGACGACGATTTGAGCTCTGCATTCAAGCAGTTGGAGCTGGTGTATCAGGCGCAGGAGGGAACGCCTGAGGCAGATGAGATGGAAATTCTTGTAACGCTTATCGAAGTCTATGAACACAAGCATTTTCTGATAGGTGCCACGGATCCAGTCGAAGCCATCAAATTCAGAATGGAGCAACAAGGGCTCACCCAAAAAGACCTGGTGCCCTACATCGGCTCAAGTGGCCGTGTTTCCGAAGTGTTGAACCGCAAGCGTCGGCTAAGTCTGCAAATGGTAAAGCGGCTGCACGATGGATTACACATCCCATACGAAAGCCTTCTGGCTGCCGCCTAGCCAGTTGGAAAGCGGTAATCAGAGGGAAATCATGACGGTTTTGGGGGCGCGACCGGAGATTATTCGTTTGTCGCGGGCCAGGGGACAAACGGATCTAACATTCCAACAACCCATGTTAAATTACCTCCGGCAAAGCCGGAGGCCTATGGGTGAGCGCCTCAAAGGCGCCGATAAATCCATGAGCCGCCCAAGGCGGCTAGTTTTCCACTCCTTCCCCCTGGCAGGGGGAAGGTTGGGATGGGGGTTAACATGCTGATTCTCGCACGAAACTCTCAACCCCCACCCTAGCCCTCCCCCTGCCAAGGGGAGGGAATGTGGGCACTTATTTTGTCTTTCTGCTCGACCGCCGTAACGGTCAAACCTTTCGGAGTCCCGCGGCAGAGCCGGGGGTTTACCCAACTGAATCAGGATCGGTTTGATGCTCTGCCAAGGTTTTTACGCGACCGGGTGAAAACTGATATGGCGATATTGACGTGAACATAAAGATGCGTATGATTGTGCACATCTCAATAGATATGAGTTGATGCTATGCAAAACCATTACTCCTCGTCCGCTAAGAAAGGCCGACTTTCGTTGTCAATCAATCAAGACTTGCTGGATCGACTCGAGCCTTTCAAGCAGCAGGTTAATTTCTCGGCACATGCCGAGAAGTTGCTTGTTCGTATGCTTGAAGAACT
>JAIOJM010000112.1 GCA_019911785.1 Sulfuricella sp.
AGACAAGCGCAGGGATAATTGAGCCACTTTTTTTCCGGAAACCGCAACATGAAAATGAGAACGAAGAAGCAATGGATTCCGCTGGCAATCGTTGCCGCCTGCGCGGCTGGGCCGTCGTGGGCGCAGAACGGGATCACGGATTTGGGCGTTCTTGGCGGTACAACTTCGTCTGCCTATGGCGTTTCCGCCGACGGAGGCGTGGTGGTGGGCTTGTCAAACACCTCTTCAAGTGGCAGTACTTCCCGCCCCTTCAGTTGGACGCAGGCCGGTGGTATGCAAGAGTTGGACAGCGGTAACCGTCACGCATCTGCCCAGAGCGTTTCCGCCGATGGCAGCGTGGTGGTGGGCGGGATTTACGGCATTATTGGCGGCTCTAATTGGACCGCCGTCAGCTGGACGCAGGACGGCTTGCAGTACCTGACCTTGCCCGGTGGCGTTACCTCGTCATCAGCCAATGACGTTTCCTCCGACGGCAGCGTGATGGTGGGCGATGTTTACAACGGTACGTGGCACGCCGCCCGCTGGACGCAGGCCGGCGCCCAGGTGAACCTTCTGGGCGAGCTGAACAACGGAGCGGAGTCGCAGGCTCTTGGCGTTTCCGCCGACGGCGGCGTGGCGGTGGGCATGGCTAAGGATGGTGCGGCGGGCAATGCGTACCGCGCCTTCCGCTGGACGCAGGCCGGCGGCATGGTGAGTCTGGGCGTGCTCAACGGCGGAACGGCGTCGGAAGCCTATGACGTTTCCGGCGACGGCAGCGTCGCGGTGGGCAGGGCTAAAGATGGTGCGGCGGCCGATGCGTACCGCGCTTTCCGCTGGACGCAGGCCAGCGGCATGGTGAGTCTGGGCGTGCTCAACAGCGGTACGGCATCGGAGGCCAAGGGCGTTTCTGCCGACGGTCGCGTAGTGGTGGGTACGGCCAAGGATGGCGCGGCGGGCAATGTGGATCGTGCCTTCCGCTGGACGCAGGCGACCGGCATGAAAACGGTGGAAGACTGGCTCCGTGCCAGCGGCGTGTCGGTTCCCACCGACATTACGAGTTCGGCCAACGCCACCAGCAGCGACGGCAGCGTTGTGGTCGGCCAACTCACCAACGGCCATGCATTCATCGCGCGCGGCGGCAGTGGCTTGGTGACACTTGCCGACGTGCAGGACAGCCTCGGCGCGGCGGCTATCGGGGGCGGTATGGCGATCTCCGCCGCTGGCACGATTCTCAATGGCGCCCACAGCCGGCCACTGTCCCGGCGCGTGGCGGTCGGGAAGAAGGTTTTCTGGGTGGCGGGCGACTGGGGTACGGACGATCATGGCTTGCGCTCCGGTGATCTGGGCCTCGCCGAAGTCGGCGGCGGGCTGCATCTGGGGTCGGTGCAACTCAATGCTTCTCTCGGTCAAACCTGGGCGAAGCAGAATCTGACGCTGAATGGCACGGCGAAAGCTGGCGGCACCTATCTCCTGGCCGAGGCGCTGATCCCCGTTTCCGGTAATCTGTGGGCCACCGTGGGTGGCTACGGCCACTGGGGCGATGCCGATTTGCGGCGCGGTTATCTGAACGCTGGCGCCCAGGACTATTCGACCGGCACACCGGATGTAAACACTTGGGGTCTGCGCGCACGGATTGACTGGGAGAACGCCCGCCGTGTCGCCGGGGCTGACTTTTCACCTTATGCAGATATCACCTACAGCGAGGCCAAGCTGGATGCCTACACTGAAACCGGTGGCGGCTTCCCGGCCAAGTTCGACGCCCGCAAGGACAAGGCCACGGAACTGCGCTTGGGCGTGAATGCCAGCCGACCACTCACGGATGCCGCGCGCCTCGTCGGTACACTGGAAGCGGCGCACCGCTTCGAGAACACCGGCGCCCGTACCGTCGGCCAAGTGATTGGCCTGTTCGGCTTCGACCTCGCCGGACCGGCGAACAAGCAGGACTGGCTGCGAGCTGGCGTCGGTGTGGAAGGCAAGTTGGCGGAGGGCGTCGCCTCCCTGACCCTCAATGCGACGACCAGGGGCGAGTTGCCGAATATGTGGCTGGCGGCTTCGTGGCAAAAGGTGTTCTGATCCGCCAAACATGTTGCGGCCGCTGGTCGCAACAATATCCTTTGAATCGTTATTCTGGGTTCCGCCGGAATTCAGTTAGCGGTTTCATGACTGGCATATCCATTGGAAGACGGACTACTTGCATTTTAACTTTCTTGTTTTCGGCTCGTTCGGCTTAGGTAGCTGTAAATAAAGCCGGTATAATGCCGGCTTTATTTTTTGAGGTTAGCCAGATGAATCTTGACAGAGTCAGCTCCGGACACGATCTTCCGAACGATTTCAACGTCATCATCGAAATTCCGATGCACGGCGACCCGATCAAGTATGAAGTGGACAAGGATACCGGTGCCATGTTCGTGGATCGTTTCATGTCCACGGCTATGCACTATCCCTGCAACTACGGCTACATCCCCCATACCCTGTCCGATGACGGCGACCCGGTGGACGTGCTGGTGATTACGCCGGTGCCGCTGATAACCGGCGTGGTGGTGCGTTGCCGCCCGGTCGGCATGCTCAAGATGACCGATGAGGCCGGCGAGGATGCCAAGCTGCTGGCGGTGCCGATCGACAAGTTGTGCAATCTTTATCGCAACATCGAGTCGCCGCGTGATTTGCCTGAACTGACGCTGGCCCAGATCAGCCACTTCTTCGAGCACTACAAAGACCTGGAGGCTGGCAAGTGGGTCAAGGTGGAGGGCTGGGTCGGTGCGGAGGAGACCAAGGCCGAGATCATGGCCGGCGTGAAGCGCTACCAGGAAGCCGCCGTCAAGCCGATGTTCTAAAATCCGTGAGGTGGGAGGGGGTGAGGCTTCGGGTGTGCCTTTTGTTTCTTCTCCTCACTCCTCACTCCTTGCTTCTCACGAGAATTATGAAAATCTGCATTCTTTCCGATAGTCACGACAACCGCACGCTGCTGGCCTCCGCCGTGCAGGACGCCAAAGCGCGCGGTGCCGTTGCCACGCTGCATTGCGGTGACGTTGTCGCGGCCAATACCCTGGGTGTGTTCAAGAAGCTGGACATGCCGGCACATGTCATCTACGGCAACAACACCGGCGACCTCTACACCCTGTCGCGCATGGCGCACGAGTCGGGCAACCTGATCCACTTCTACGGCCAGGATGCGGGCATCACCCTGCATGGCCGCACTATTTTCATCGTGCATTACCCGCATTACGCCCGCGCCCTGGCTTGTACCGGCGAGTGGGACATCGTCTGCTGCGGCCACGATCACCGCTACTTGGTTGAGCAGGTGGACAACATCCGCGGCGGAAAAACCTGGATGGTGAATCCGGGTACGGTCGGTGGGGTGGGGAAGCCCCCCACCTATGTGCTGGGTGACCTGGAGGCTATGACTTTCGAGGTTCTTCCCGTTCCTGCCTGACATTGATTTAATCTATTTAACCATAAGAAAATTCAATTATTTTTTTGCGGGCGGCGCTGTGGATTGGGTCTCCAATTGGGAGTAACATTGCACCGGTCGAAAAATTCAAATTAGTGCTTAAACCGGTCTAGGCGCAAATCAACGCCGAAGCCCTAGTATCCGTGATGGAGGTAACCTGATGACGGACGTTATTGCAACCAATCAGACCATTCTGGTCGTCGGTGGCGGCATCAGCGGCATGACAGCTGCCCTGGAGGCGGCCGAATGCGGCAAGAATGTAGTGTTGGTGGAAAAGAACCCTGCCCTTGGCGGTCGCGTTTCCCAGCTTTATCGCTATTTCCCCAAGCTGTGCCACCCGATCTGCGGTCTGGAAATCAATCTGCGCCGTCTCAAGCAGAATCCGCGCATCCGTGTGCTGACCATGGCGGAGGTGACGGCAATCACCGGCGGCGAAGGCGACTACAGCGCCACCGTCAAGCTGGCTCCGCGCTATGTCAACGAAAACTGTACCGCTTGCGGCGAGTGTGCCAAGGCGGTGGACGCTGAAGTGCCGGACGCCTTCAATTACAACCTCGGCAAGACCAAGGCGGCTTACCTGCCTAATAAAATGGCCTATCCGCAGCGCTACGTGCTCGACCCGTCGATTATCGGCACTGCCGATGCCGACAAGGCCAAGGCCGCCTGCAAGTACGGCGCGATCGATCTCGATATGAAGGAAGAGACGGTCCAGTTCAAAGCTGGAGCGGTGATCTGGGCGACCGGCTGGAAGCCTTACGACGCGGCGAAAATTCAGCCCTATGGCTACGGTCGTTACTCGAATGTCATCACCAGCGTCGAGTTTGAGCGCCTGGCCGACATCCACGGCCCGACCAAGGGCAAGATCCTGCGTCCCTCCGACGGCAAGGAAGCGAAGAACATCGCCTTCATCCAGTGCGCCGGTTCCCGTGACGAGAACCACCTGCGCCACTGCTCGCGCATCTGCTGCATGGCCTCGCTGAAGCAGACCAACTACGTGCGCGAAGCCTACGGCGACGCCGGCAAGTCGACGATCTATTACATCGATATCCGGGCGATCGATCGCTTCGAGGACTTTTACCAGAAGGTGCAGAAGGACCCGACGGTCAGCTTCATCAAATCCAAGGTAGCCAAGGCTGTCCAGGACGAGAAGACCGGCGACGTGGTTCTGCACGGCGTAAATACCGAAGGCTACCACCGCTACGCGACCCCTCACGACCTGGTCGTGCTGGCAGTCGGCATGGAGCCGTCCGTCAAGGGCGCCAACCTCCCGGCGGAAATCGTGTCCGATTCGAGCGGCTTCATCGAAGCCGATCCGGCC
>JAIOJM010000010.1 GCA_019911785.1 Sulfuricella sp.
AATTGGCATGGCGCCCTCCAAAAAACAGGATTATATCTCAAATGCTTCTAAAACGACTCTGCTTAAATATGGGGTGTTCCTTATTTTACAAGGGATAACCCTGCGATCCCGTGCGAGTTATGCCGTTTCAGGCGATAATGGCCGATCATCAGCCCTGTCGCGCATGCACAATGACCCTCACCCACCGCCAAACCGCCTGGCTGCTAGCCGCCCTTGCCCTGTTCCTGATCCTCAAGCTCAAGCTGCTGCCCGCGCTGCTGGTCGGCCTGCTGGTTTACCACCTGATCCACCTCATCGCCGCCCGGCTCGAGATCGGCAAGCTCTCCAGCAGAAACGCCAAGATCCTGTCCGTCATCCTGGTGGCCGGACTGGTGATCGCCCTGCTCGTCGCCAGCGTCATCGGCATCCTCACCCTCCTGCGCGCCGAGGGCGGCGGCCCCGCAGCCTTCATGGCAAAGCTGGCCGGAATCCTGGAATCATCCCGCTCCTCCCTGCCCGAATGGATTTCCAGCGCCCTGCCCCATGACGGGGGCGAACTAAAAAGCTACATCGCCGGATGGCTGCGCGAGCACTCCGGCGAGCTGCAAATCATGGGCAAGGAAGCCGGCCACACCCTCGCCCATGTCCTGATCGGCATGATCATCGGCGCCATGCTTTCGCTCTACGAAATGGTTGCCGTCGAGGTCCGCAAACCCTTCGTTCATGCCCTTGCAGAACGCGCCGTAAAATTCAGTAACGCCTTCCGCAACATCGTCTTCGCCCAGGCGAAAATCGCTGCCGTCAATGCCTTCTTCACCTGGATATACCTCGGCGTCGTGCTGCCCCTGGTCGGCGTCGAACTCCCCTTCGCCGGCACCCTGGTCATCGTCACCTTCGTCGCCGGCCTGATCCCCATCCTCGGCAACATCCTGTCGAACAGCGCCATCGTCATCGTCAGCCTGGGCTACTCCTTCCAGATGGCGATGACTTCGCTGCTGTTCCTGGTGAGCATTCACAAGCTGGAATACTTCCTCAACGCCAAAATAGTTGGCTCGCAAATCAAGGCCAACGCCTGGGAACTGCTGGCCGCCATGCTCGCCATGGAAGCGGCATTCGGCCTGCCGGGGCTGGTCGCGGCACCGGTTTATTATGCCTATGTCAAGAGCGAGCTGAAGGAAGGCGGGGTAATCTGAGGATGCTCGCAGAAAACCATATCGACGTTGCGGGCGATAGCCAGGCCATCTCGTGCAGCTCGTGCAAAGCCTGCTGCTGCCGGCTGGAGGTGATGCTGATGGGGGACGATGACATTCCGCCCGAATTGACGGAACAGGACCGGTGGGGCGGATGGGTGATGGCGCGCCTTGACGACGGCTGGTGCGCAGCCCTGGACAGGGACACCATGCTGTGCACGATATACGAGCGACGGCCGATGATTTGCAGTGATTATCAGGTGGGGGATAGTGATTGTATTGGGGAGCGGCAGCTGCACAATTCTGCGCGAATGGAATCACAGGGGGCAGCGCGCTAATTTCAGGCTATGGTTTGTTTTGATGGCCGAGCTGCTCTTGGAGCAGCGGGGGTTGTGGTAGATGCGCAGGGGTGCGGTGCTCATGGCCGGGGAGCAGATGGCGTCAGGTCTGATTCTTTTTCCTGTTCCTTCCCTTTCGCCGGCGCATGCGCCTTGATCATGGCGGCGCGGGTTTCCGGCGTTTCCAGGCTGATGCGGCCCAGAGCGCCGGTACGGTAGTCTTTCAGCAAAATCAGCGCGGCCTTTTCCAGGTCCGGCTCGCCGCCCTTGAGGCGGAAGCCGCGCTTCCTGGCGACGGCCTCGATGACGCCGACGCCGTCCAGCCCTTCCACCGCGCAGCCGTAGCGGGCAGCCAGCAGGGCGGGGTAGCGCGCGAGCAGGATGTCGCCCAGGAAGGCGGCCACTTCTTCGTCGATGACGGCATTGCGGCCTATCGCGTGGCTGGCGGCCAGCATGTAGCCGTCGCTGTCGTACTCGATTCGCGGCCACATCAGGCCCGGCGTGTCGGTGAGCGACATGCGCGCGTTCAGCTCCAGACGCTGCTGGTTCTTGGTCACAGCCGGTTCGTCTCCCACTGCCGCCACCCGGCGATTCAATAGCGCATTCATCAAGGTGGATTTGCCGACGTTAGGGATGCCCATGATCATCATACGCAGGGGCTTGAGGTTGGTGCCGCGATGGGGGGCGAGCGCCTCACACAGGCCGGGCACCTTGGCAACGTCGCCCGGTTTCTTGCAGGACAGCGCCACGGCCTTGACGTCTTTTTGCCGGTTGTAGAAGTTGAGCCAGGCCTGGGTAACCGCGGGGTCGGCCAGATCGGCCTTGTTGAGGATTTTCAGACAGGGGCGCTGGCGGTGCACGCGCAGCTCCTTGATCATCGGGTTGCAGCTTGCCTCGGGCAGGCGTGCGTCCAGCACCTCGATGACAAGATCGATTTTCTCCATGGTTTCGGCCGCCTTTTTGCGGGCGGAGACCATGTGACCGGGGAACCACTTAATAGACATACATCATCAGCTAATTATCAATAAGCTTATTTTACCCTGCGCCGACTGCTACGTCATGTTTGCCGTGGCGACGCTCCCGGGCTGGCCATTTTCAGAGCCCTCGTAGGAAAAATCAGGGTCGGGTAGAATGACACCCCATCAGCCCGTTCCCCGTAGAGACTTT
>JAIOJM010000113.1 GCA_019911785.1 Sulfuricella sp.
GCGATGCTCAAGGGCCGCGCCAATTACGTCTGTCATTTCCACCTCGAACGCGCCAAGAACGAAGGGCGCTTCATGACCCGCGACGATTCGGTCTACCTGGCGAAAATCGAGAAGTTCGCCAAGCGCAGCGACAGCGGCGACAAGAGCGCCCTGAGCGAGGTGCCGGAGAATGCAGGCATCTGGTCCTACGTCACCTCGACGCGGGAAAACTGCCTCGGCCAGGACTGCCCGCAGCACAAGGAGTGCTTCGTGATGGAAGCGCGCAAGCGGGCGCAAGGCGCGGACGTGGTGGTGGTCAACCACCATCTGTTCTTCGCCGACGTGATGCTGCGCGACGAGGGCGTGGCCGAACTGCTGCCGGCCAGCAACACGGTGATCTTCGACGAGGCGCACCAGCTGCCGGAAACCGCCAGCCTGTTCTTCGGCGAGAACCTGAGCACCTCGCAACTGCTCGAACTGGCCCACGACGCCCACGCCGAGGGCATGGTGTCGGCCAAGGATTTCGCCCAGCTGCCCGAGGGCGCGGCGGCTCTGGAGAAGGCGGCGCGCGACCTGCGCCTGGTTTTTCCGCAGGACAGCGTACGCCTGCCGCTGGCCGGTGCGCAGGCTGCGCACGGCTTCGCGGACGCCCTGACCGAAGTCAAGACCAGGCTCGATGCACTCAACAAACTGCTCGAATCCCAGGCCGAGCGCAGCCCAGGCCTGGAAAATTGCTGGCAGCGCGGTACCCAGTTCGCGGCGCAGCTTAAGCGCTGGACGGACGAGGAGAACAACGGTAGCGTGCGCTGGGTGGAGGTGTTCAACCGCGCCTTGCAGTTGAACGCCACGCCGCTTTCCATCGCCGAGATTTTCCGCAAGCAAATCGATGACCACACCCGAGCCTGGATTTTTACCTCGGCCACGCTCGCCGTGAAAAAGGATTTCAGCCACTACCAGAGCCAGATGGGCCTGCTTGAAGCTGCCACGGCCTTCTGGGACAGCCCTTTCGATTATGAAAATCAGGCGGTGCTCTACTCGCCCCAGGGCATGCCGGAGCCGAACAGCCGCGGCTACACCGAGGCGGTGGTGGCGGCCGCGCTGCCGGTGATCCGCGCCAGTGGCGGCCGAGCGTTCCTGCTCTGCACCAGCCTGCGCGCGATGCGCGAGGCGCACGAACTGCTGAAGGAGGCCTTCGAAAAGGAAGGGCTGGAGTTCCCCCTCCTGCTGCAAGGGGAGGGCACGCGTACCGAGCTGCTGGAACGCTTCCGCCGCCTCGGTAATGCCGTGCTGGTGGCGAGCCAGAGCTTCTGGGAAGGTGTCGACGTGCGCGGCTCGGCGCTGTCGCTGGTGATCATCGACAAGCTGCCGTTCTCCCCGCCGGACGATCCGGTGCTGGCGGCGCGCATCGAAAAAATCAACCAGGAAGGGCGCAACGCCTTCATGGAATACCAGCTCCCCCATGCCGTCATCACCCTGAAACAGGGCGCGGGCCGGCTGATCCGCGATGAAACCGATCGCGGCGTGCTGATGATCTGCGACCCGCGCCTGCTCACCAAGCAATACGGCCGCCGCATCTGGCAGAGCCTGCCGCCGATGAAGCGGACGCGGGAAGTGGCGGAAGTGGAAAAGTTCTTCGAACAGCGGGCGGTATAACCCCCTCGCCCCTCTGGGGAGAGAGCAGAGGTGAGGGGAAAAGGCAAACATTATGTCCATATTAGATTGGCCATAGGTTGTTTCAACATGAAACGACGGTGCGTAGGAGCGACCTCCCGGTCGCGAATTCGGTGGTTCGCGACCGGGAGGTCGCTCCTACGCCATGCAAATTCAACGCGACTGACTACCAGTCAACCGCCAAAACCCCCTCTCCCCCTGCGGGAGAGGGTTGGGGAGAGGGGTAGAGTTCATGCAGTTATGCCTGATCGCAGCGCTGTTATTCGCGGTTTCTTTCTCCCTGCCAGCCAGCGCCGAAACCAACGCCAAAATCCTGCTGCAAAATTCCCCCCTGGCCGGATTCCGCTACTACGAAGGCAAGCGGCTGTGGAGCGAAATGAAGGTGGGCGACCCCCTGCAACTCGTCCGCGAACCCGGCAATTCCCACGACCCCAACGCCGTGCGCGTCGAGTGGCAAGGCCACAAGCTCGGCTACGTCCCGCGCGCCGACAACGAGGCGCTGGCGCGCTTCATGGATCGGGGTTCGAAGGCTGAGGCGCGCATCACCCGCCTGAAGAAAAGCCGCAACCCGTGGCAGCGGATGGAATTTGAGGTCTATCTGGATATTGCCAACCCCATTCAGGAGAAATCGCCATGACCGACTTGCCCCAACTTCCTGCTCACGCCGACGAATACCTTGCCAGCCTCGATCCGACTGGCCTGATTGACCTGCTGATCGGCGACGAGGACCGCGTACCACGCAACGTGATCGACGAATGCGCCCGACGTGGCGACACGATGATCGAACAGTTGAGTGGCCTGGTCGATGACGGCTACGAGTGGCGGGGCGAGGTGCCGGGCGAATGGTGGCTGAATCTGCACGCTGTCATGATACTCGGCCTGATTCCGACCGAGCGCGCCGGACTGTTGCTGGTGAAATTCATGCGCCGCATGTCGCGCGAGGAAGATCACGATTTGCAAGACTGGCTGGCCAGTTGCTGGCCCTCATTGTTCCACAACAAGCCGGAAAGTGTGTTGCCCGCTCTGCATGCGCTATGCGAGGATAGAACCGTGGATTGGTATATCCGGACGTGTGCCATAGAAGCCGTTGTGGCCGCAGCAGACAATCAGGGCAGAGATGCGCTTGAAAGTGCGCTGGAATGGCTGGCGGGAATCGTCGCCAACGAGGAAGAGGACTGGGATTTACGCCTGTGTTCCGGAAATACCCTGCTGGATTTTCCGCGCGTGCAACATCGGCAGCTGTTGGAAGACATGGCGGAAAGACAAGGATTTTTGGGCGTGCATTTCTCCCAGAATGACGTTCAGCAGGCTTACACAGCCATGCAGGATAAAGCCGACTGGGAGCGCTTCGGCACCCCGTGGAAATTCTACTTGCCCAGCGAGATCGCGGCGCGCAAGCAACGCTGGGCGGAAGAAGACGCCAAAAGGGATGCGAAAAATGATGCGGGCGAATGGGACGACGATTACGGTTATGACGAAATGTTTCTCTCCGAGACCTATGTCCGCGCGGAGCCGAAAATTGGCCGCAACGATCTTTGTCCATGCGGCAGCGGCAAGAAATACAAGAAGTGTTGCCTGGATAAATAATGAGGCAGGGTGCGCATTTTTTAGTGATCGACTGTCTCCACAGGCTCAGGTTTTGAGACAGTTGGGATGGTAGGATGGTTGGCATGAATGATAAGCACGAAAACAAAAATCAGGCTCTTGCCCATGTCCGGCAGAATAGTGCAGGCGGAACTGGTGGAGCTTCTGGGGGAGGGGCGGGCGAGGATTGAAACCCGTTTGCCAATGGCATAGGGCTGATGGGCGAGGCCGTAGCGTGTTCCCGTGGTGCGTTACGAGCCCAATGAAATCGAAGAGGAACTCAAGGCTTTTGGTGAATTGCGCAGTTGCTGATCCTCGCTTGGAAGATCGACATAATCATCCAAGCCATCCGCTGGTGGTGAATCCTGCCGCCTGTTCCCCACACCCGTGGGGATGAATCGCACAGGGAATCCTACGGGCCATGAAAATCCCCCAATATTGCATCCAGATTGTGTTTGTATTATGCTTTGTATTACATGGCTCTATGCGAGGTAAACCATCATGAGAATGCTTTCGGTAAGGCTGGATGATGAGGAAAGTGCTGCGTTGCAGGCCGTTTGTGCGCAAACCGGAATGACCAAAACCGAAGTGGTCAAGGCGGGGATCATGACAATGGCCAAGCAGCAGGTTAAACGGAAATCCGCTTATGAACTGGCGGAACAAATGGGGCTTGTCGGGTGCTTTGAAGGGCCTGCAGACTTGGCAGAGAAAGCCGGGGAATATGCCAAGGAACGCATCCGTGAAAAACACCATCCTCATTGACACCGGCCCTATTGCCGCGCTGATGAACAGGCGCGACAAGCACCACCAGCGCGCAACGGAGTTATTCAGGGATTTTACGGGGACAATGATGACCACTTGGCCGGTGTTGACCGAGGCTTCTCATCTGCTGCCTGATCACCTGCGCGTTGGGTTCATGCGCTGGGTAGCGGCAGGTGCGCTGGCAATTCATGAAATGCCGGCCGCAGCCGCTGAGGAAATCGCCGACCTGATGGAAAAATACGATGACCGGCCGATGGATTTGACGGATGCGTCTCTGGTTTGGTTGGGGTCGCATTGCGGGGTAACCCAGATCGCCACGATTGATCTTGACGATTTTTCTGTTTACCGCACCCAGAAAAATCGGCATTTCACCAATATTTTTTGATTCTGATCGAATAAAGTTCCAATCACACAATTTATGAAAATCCTCGCCCTCGACTCTTCCACCGAGCTCTGTTCCGTCGCCTTGTGGCTGGACGGCGAAATGCTCGTGCGCGAGGAGCTGGCTGGGCAGCGCCACTCCGAGCTGCTGCTGCCGATGGTGCAGGATGTGCTCGCTGAGGCGGGACTGGATTTGAAGGCGCTGGA
>JAIOJM010000114.1 GCA_019911785.1 Sulfuricella sp.
TTTTTCGTCCATTTTTGGCTAAAGGAAAGCCCGATGTTGACCGTGCCTATGAACAATTTCCAGATAGGTGGAATTGCATGGAGGCATGATGCTATATGACAGCCACGGACGCCGCATCGAATACCTGCGGCTCTCCGTCACCGACCGCTGCGACCTGCGCTGTACCTACTGCATGCCGGCAGGCTTCAAGGGCTACGAAGAGCCGGCCAACTGGCTGACATTCGACGAAATCGAGCGGGTGGTGGCGGCTTTCGCCCGTCTTGGCGTGCACAAGATCCGGCTGACCGGCGGCGAGCCGCTGCTGCGGCTGAACCTGGCCGAGCTCGCCGGTCGCCTCTCCTCACTTCCCGGCATCACCGACCTGTCCCTTTCCAGCAACGGCACCCAACTGGCAAAGCACGCGCCGGCCCTGCGCGCCGCCGGCATCACGCGGCTCAACGTCAGCCTGGATACCCTGGACCCGGCCCGCTTCGCCGCAATCACCGGACGGGATGCGCTGGATGCCGTGCTACAGGGACTGATGGCCGCCAAGAAAGAGGGGTTCGGCCCGATCAAGATCAACATGGTCGCCATGGCCGGCACAACCGACGATGAAATCGACGCCATGGCAGCCTACTGCATCGAGCATCGCTTCGTACTGCGGCTGATCGAAGCCATGCCGGTAGGAGATACGGGCCGCAAGACCGCCTTCGTCGCACTCGGCCCGATTCGGGAACGGCTGCGCGCACGCTTCGGCTTGGTGGACGGCGTGGTAGCCGGCGGCGGCCCGGCCCGCTACCTGGTGTCGCCCGACGGAGTCTGCCAGATCGGCTTCATCACCCCGATGTCGCAACACTTCTGCGACACCTGCAACCGCGTGCGTCTCTCCGTCGACGGCACGCTCTATCTCTGCCTCGGTCAGGACGACAAGGTGGACCTGCGGACCCTGCTACGCAACGGCTGCAGCGACGATCAGCTGGAACAGGCGCTGCTCGAAGGCGTCGGACGCAAGCCGTTCAAACACGAATTCTGCGAGCATCCCGCCCAGGTTGTCCGTTTCATGTCGTCCACCGGGGGGTAGGAAATCGTGGCTATCAAGCTGCTTTATTTTGCTTCCCTGAAAGAGGCGATCGGGCAAAGCCAGGAAGAAATGGTGTTGGCAGATACCGTTGTGACCGTCGGCGCCCTTCGTGCCCATTTGGCGCGCAGGGGAGGGGAGTGGGACAGGTTCGTCACGTCCGGGACCTTGTGTTGCGCGGTCAATCAGGGCATGGCTTCACCCGGCGCGCCGGTCAGCGATGGCGACGAGGTGGCGTTCTTTCCCCCGGTTACGGGGGGTTAACAGTTAAGGAGAAAAGCAATCATGGAATGGGAATTCACGCCACAGCAAGTGGTAAAGGGTGAAGTGGGCTATGGCCTTGACGAGTTCCGGCATGACCTGATGCAGGAAGTGGTGATGAACGTGCCGGGCCTCGGGGAAGAGCAGCTGAAAGCAGTTTTCGCGCTCGCCTACGATCTCTGCTACTGGCTTGCCACCGGCAAGGACTACGACGAGTTCGAGGAACAGTTCCAGGATATCAATATGCTGATGTTCCTGCGCGCACTGCGGGAGCATGGTGGAGCCAACGTGGAGATGCTTGGCGCCATCCTGCAGCGCATGATCATGGACGGGGTGGAGGCGAGCTTGCCGCTTGAAGAGGCGGTGGCGCAAGTGGCCGCCCATCACCAGCAGATGGTGCGCCAGGAGAATTCAACTGAGGCTGATTCCAGGCATCTGTAAGTCTTTCGGCCCCGCCGCCCCATCCCTTACCGCGGCATCGCCTGATTGTCCGAGATGCTTTTGATGCTGGCGTCCAGCGCCGCTTCCGGCGATGTGCCCGCCGTGGCGTAGATGTTCAGGTACTTGAGGCAGATCACCCGCAGGCAGGATGACAGGTTCTTGTCATTGGCCACCAGGCAGTTGTCCAGTACAAATTCCAGCAGGCGCGGCATGGTGAGGTGACACTCGCTCGCCATGGCCTCCAGCACATTCCAGAAGGCGCGCTCCAGCGATACCGTCGTGCTGTGGCCGTGGATGCGGAAGCCGCGCTTTTCCGGAATGAATTCGCTGATCTGCGACGTGGTGCAGGCGTTGAACATGTGGTCCATGACATGGTTGATCTCGGTGTAGATAGTCATCGTCGTTCGATTCTCACGGTTGTTTGCAATAAATACTACCACCGCCTAATCCGGCATGGCTAGAATCCCATCATATACAAATGTGAATGCCCCTCCCTTCAAAGTTCAACGGGGCTACACAGAAAAAACGAGGAGACGATAGTTATGGAGTTTTTCCGCAAGACGCTGGACCCTGTGATCGCGCTGACGATCATTGCGGTGATGGACATTTTCCTGTTTCTGGTTGTCGGCGCCTGGACAGTGGGCGGCGGCGAAACCATGATGACCGGGCTCATCGCCCAGGTGTTCCTGGGTGACGATCTGAGGCGCATTCCCTTCTGGGATCTGGCGTTCCCGCCGCACGCCGATTACTGGAAAATCTACATCAGCCTCGGCATGTTGTTCGGGGCCTTTGTCGGCGCCGTAGCCAGCAAGGAGTTCTACCTGCGCATGCCGCGCCATCTCTCGGAGTGGCTGATGATCACCGTTGGCGGTCTATTGATGGGCATCGGCATCCGCCTCGCCTTCGTCTGCAACGTTTCTACCTTCTTCGGCATGTCCGCGGAGATGAACGTGGGCGGTTATCTCGCCATCTCGGGCATCATTGCTGGTGCCTGGGTCGGTTCCCTGATCTACAAAAAAGTCCTGGAGGGTTAAATCATGTCACCTATCGCGGAATGCATGGTTGCGTTTCTGTTCGGCTCGGTGGTCGGGTTGCTGATGCAGCGCTCGCGTTTCTGCAACACGGCCGCGCTGCGCGATGCCATCATGTTCAAGACTTATCGCAACACCAAGGCGCTGTTGGTGGCGATGATGATCCTGAGCATCGGCTTTACGGCTTTCATGACCGCGGGGGCAGGCCATCCTCTGGAATTTGATGTGGGGCTCAATACCTTTACCGGGCTGTTCCTGTTCGGCATCGGCATGGTGCTGGCCGGTGCCTGCACCGTATCTACCTGGGTCAAGGCCGGAGAGGGTAATTTCGGCGCCGTGTGGGCGCTGTTGTTTACCTTTGTCGGTATGTTCCTGTTTTCCCTGGTATGGGGCTGGAATTACTGGCCGCCAGCACCGTCGAGCATGACCGGTAATCCCAATCTGCCGGCGCTGCAACTGGGCTTTGCCAATGCCAGCACGCTCCAGGACAAGCTGGGCATTCCTGCCGTGTTCTTCGGGCTGATCCAGGCCGGTGTCTTGTTTGCCATCTATCGCGCCATCCTGCGCAAGGAACGC
>JAIOJM010000115.1 GCA_019911785.1 Sulfuricella sp.
TCTTTAGATACCGGTCCGGTAGTTCAGAGCAGTAATTTGAGCAACGTAATGGTGCATGGGGGCGAACATTGAACATTGGGAGATGGCGGAAGGTGTGAGATTCGAACTCACGGATCCTTTCAGATCGGCAGTTTTCAAGACTGCTGCCTTAAACCACTCGGCCAACCTTCCGATGGCCGTCATGATACCGTTTGCCGCCAATATTGACCAGTGCTTGAAACTTTAACCCGAATTGCGTAGTCTTAACTCATGTCTTTTTTTGTAACGAGGAGTCAACTGATGCAACCTGAACTGCGAATGGCGTCACAAACCACCGATCTGGCCCTTGCGGCCAACAAGGTATTGCGCAATACCTACATGCTGCTCGGTTTGAGCATGATTCCGACGGTGATCGGCGCGGTGATCGGCATCAACCTGAACTTCGCGTTCATGGCGCAAAGTCCGATTCTGGGCTTCATCGTCATGCTGGCGGTGATGTTCGGCCTGTTCTGGGGTATCAGCAAAAACCGCGATAACGGCTTGGGCGTGGTTCTGATGCTTGGGCTTACCTTCTTCATGGGCCTGATGCTCGGACCTATCCTGCAAGTCGCCCTGCATCTGAGAAACGGCGCGCAACTGGTCGGAATAGCGGCAGGCGGCACCGGTGTGATCTTCTTCTCCCTGGCGACCATTGCCACGGTGACCAAGAAGGATTTCAGCTTCATGGGCAAGTTCCTGTTCATCGGGCTGATCCTGCTGATCGTCGCCATGATTGCCAACATATTCCTGCAAATTCCGGCGATGCAGCTGACCATCTCCGCAATCGCCGTGCTGATTTTCTCCGGCTTCATCCTGTTTGACGTCAGCCGTGTCGTCACCGGCGGGGAAACCAACTACATCATGGCGACCCTGGCGATTTACCTGGATATCTACAACCTGTTCGTCAACCTGTTACAGCTGTTGATGGCACTGTCTGGCGAACGCGACTAGGCGTTACGCAGCTTCGTGAGAGGGCGGCCGACTGGCCGCCCTTTTTTATTTCTCGAACAGGGCGATGGATTCGACGTGCGCCGTATGCGGGAACATGTTGACCACGCCGGCGGCTTTCAGCGCATAGCCCTTGGTATGCACCAGTACTTCGGCATCGCGCGCCAGCGTGGCCGGACTGCACGACACGTAGACGATTCGCTGCGGCCCGTCTTCAGTCAGCGCCTTGATCACCTCAAGCGCGCCGTCGCGGGGCGGGTCGATCAGCATCTTGTCGAAATGCCCCAGTTTTTTCAGGCCGATGGCATCCGTCTCGAACAGATTCGCCTCGACGAACCGTGCCCGCGCCGATAGCCCGTTGTGCTCAGCATTCGCCTGTGCTCGCCGCACCAGGGCGGCGCTCCCTTCGACCCCCACCACGTCAGCGCCGCGCCGGGCGATCGGCAGGCTGAAATTGCCCAGCCCGCAGAACAGGTCGGCGATGCGCTCGCCCGGCTTCGGGTCGAGCAGGTTGATTGCGCGCCGCACCAGAACGCGGTTGATATCCGGGTTTACCTGGGTGAATTCGGTGGGCCGGAACGGCATCACGATGTCGAAATCCGGCAAGGTGTAGTTGAGTTCCGGCGCATCCAGCGGATAAAACGCTTGCACCGTTTCGGGACCCTTGGACTGCAGGAAGAACTGAATATGATGCCGGTCGGCGAATGCCCGCAGCAACGCTTCATCCTGCTCATTCAACGGGTCCATGATGCGCAACACCAGCACGTCGACATCCTGACCCAGCGCCACTTCCACCTGCGGCATCCGCTCGCGGATGGAAAGCTCCTCGACCAATGCGCGCAGCGGCATGAGCAGGGCGGAAATGCGCGGGGGCAGCACTTCGCAGCTCTCCATGTCGGCGATAAAGCTGCTGCGCTTTTCATGGAAGCCAACCAGCACACGCTCTTTTTTGCGCACATATTTGACCGACACCCTCGCCCGGTGGCGGTAGCCCCAGGGAGGACCGTAGATAGCGGGCAGCATTTCCTCCGCCCGCACCTTGCCGATATGCCACAGGTTGTCTTCCAGCACGCGCTGCTTGGCAGCGACCTGCGCCCCGGCTTCCATGTGCTGCATGCTGCAGCCGCCGCACAGGCCGAAATTCGGGCAACGCGGCGTGACGCGCATGAAACTGGGCTTGAGGATTTTCGTGGCCGTGGCCTGCTCGTAGCTGGGCTTCTTCTTGAAGGTGGAATACTCCACCGTTTCGCCGGGCAGGGCGCCTTCGATGAAGATGGTTTTGCCTTCCACATGGGCGACGCCGCGCCCTTCGTGGTCGAGGGATTCAATGATGGTCATGGGGTTCAATTCTTAAAAGCAGTTTGGTCACGGATGAACACGGATTATCACGGATTGATGTTCAACTGGCCTTTGGGGACTATCTGTGTAAATCCGTGTTCATCCGTGGCTAAAACAAGGTTTTTACTTCCACAAGGCCAGAAACTCCTGCCAGTGCGGCGCATCGGACTTGCTCAAGGTAGCGCGCACCAGGTCGCACTCGGACTGATACGCCTCGCGCGTCAGCGCACCGCGCATCAGCTGAAAACGCAGGTAAACCAGGTAAGTATTGGCGACGTCGGTTTCGCAATAATTGCGGATGCCGTCGATCTCGCCGTTCTGAAACGCACCCCAGACTTTCGATCCATCCATGCCGAGCTTGCCGGGCAGGCCGACGAGCTGCGCGATCTGGTCCAGCGGTGCGTTGGCACGCGGTTGGTAGAGCGCGAGCAGGTCCATCAGGTCGAGATGGCGGGTATGGTAACGGCTGATGTAGTTGTTCCACTTGAACTCGCGGTCATCCTCGCCCATGTCCCAGTAGCGCGGCGCCTGGATGCCGTGGATCATGGCGCGGTAGTGCAGCACCGGCAGGTCGAAGCCGCCGCCGTTCCAGGACACGATCTGCGGCGTGTATTTCTCGATGCCCTCGAAGAAGCGGCGGATCAGCTCAGCCTCGTCATCCTCGGGGCTGCCCAGCGACCAGATGCGGAAGCTGTCGCGCTCGCGCAAGGCGCAGGAGATCGCCACCACGCGCTGCACGTGCAATTGCAGAAAATCGCTGCCGGTCACCTGGCGGCGTTGGTGGAAGGCCATCTCCGCCACCTGGGCCGGGTCGATTTCGTCCCCGAGTCCGTTGAGCTTGCGCAGGCCATCGATGTCGGGGACGGTCTCGATGTCGAATACCAGAACGGGAACCTGCCCCCGAAAGGTGTGATCGGGGGTCACTATTTTCGTACCCATGCCCCGCTCTGGTTCTGATACCACCATCCCAGCGCAGCCTTCTGCACCCAGCGCTGGGCGAAGGTGGAGCGTATCTCCTCCTCCCATTCAGGATGGCCGTTGGCGCGTGCAATCTCGCGATACAGGGCCTGACGATCCTGGTTCTCCGCCGCGACCAGCGCGTTCACCGCCTGCCGTTGCGCCAGCGGCACCAGGGCAGCGTCGCGCACCGCAACCAGGCCATCGCGCGTCAGGCCGACCGCGCCGCTGGCATAGTGACCTGCCAGCTGGTC
>JAIOJM010000116.1 GCA_019911785.1 Sulfuricella sp.
GGGGTGGCGGTCCGCCCCGCATCGGTGGAACTCGCCAAGTGGCCGATTGAACGTATATTCAGCGGGCCTGACAATCAGCTCCCGAGCCGAAGCCTCGACATTGCCGCCGGGGAGGGTAAAGGGCAGCGCCACCACCGTCAGCACCGTGCCAATCACTGTGGCAGCCAATCCCAGTGGCCGCACCACCACCAGATCCACCACCATATCCGTGGCTTTGTCGCCAGTCACGGTATCGTTATCTTCAGCGATTCCAGCGAGAGGCGTGACGGCAAACACCAGTGCAATCAACCATGCTTTCAGTCTGTTGCTCATTTTACTGTGCTCCTGTCATCATTCACACCGTACCAACCAACAAACCATTGGGTCAAAAAGGAGAAATATGGCTGCACCTAGGCAGTTACCAGATTACTACAAATAGGGTTTTCCCTTATAGCCAGAAACACCGCTTTTGCCGTTTAATGTGCCTATTCTTTTGCTCGTCATGCTTTCGTATTCGGCAAGACATTAACCCACGGTAAAACAACTTGCATTCACGCAGGGAAGAGCCATTATCCGCGGCAGATAAGCTCCCGATTTGCGGCTGCGTGGTCCGCAAGCACCTGGGCGTCTATTTCGGCCTGTTCGGGGCATGGTTCTTCCTGGCGAGTTTCGTCACGGCATCTTCGATCACCAGCGACCTCCGCAGTGCCAAGCTCAGATTCATCGAGTACGCCAATAGCCTGTATGGCGAAATTGACAACCGCGTACAAACCAACGAGACGATACTTGAAGGCATAACCGCTTTTCTGGGCGTATCCGGCATCATGAATGACGGTACGCGAATCTCCCGCTATGCACAGCAGGTGCGCGCCCGCCACCCCCATATCGCCCAGATCGAGGTGGTAGAAAGCGTTGCACGCCAGAATCTGCCGCGCTTCATCGCCGAGAAACGCGCTTCCGGCCTGCCGGAGTTTCAGATCCGCAGCTTTTCCTATGATTCCGGCCGCCTTTGGCGAAGCATGGACGAAAAGCCCAGGTATTACCCCATCGTGTTCATGGAACCGATGCCGACTGAATCCAGGGATGTCCTGGGCCTGGACATGGATTCGGCACCCTTTCTGCGCCTGGCGATGAACGCGTCGGCCCGCCAGGGGCATGCCGTTGCCACCCATCCCTTCCGTTTGGTGGAAGGGGATAGTGCCTACGTCATGTTCCGGCCCGTGACGCCGCTGCGCACCGCCGGGGCGAGAGCCGGTGACGAAAAGCGTCTGTTCGCCTCCCTGGTCATCAAAACCCAGGCCATTCTGCCACCCCTCAGAGCCGACATTCCCGGGCTGCGCTTCAGCCTCTACCACGCTGATTTCCCGGCACTCCAGCCCGAGGGAGAGCTGATCCACTTCGAGCGCCACGGCCGCAGCGATCTGGAAGCCTTCCTTTTCCCCAAGCTGCGCTATGAACGCAAACTGGAGGCGGAATCCCAGCCGTTCATCCTGCTGGCAGAACAACAGTTAGGCTGGACAACCCTGGATTTTCGCCAGCTGACGGCAATCCTTGCCATTACCCTGCTGTTATTCGGCGTTCTGCTCAGATTCGTGCTCGCACACCATCGCAGCGAACTGGAAAGACGCCAGACTGAGAACCAGTTTGCCTACCTGGCGACTCACGATGCCCTGACCGGACTGGCCAACCGCAACCTGTTCATGGATCGCCTCAGGCATGCCATGGCCCGCGCGCACCGCTGCGATACACGGCTAGCCCTGCTGTATCTGGATCTGGACAATTTCAAACAAGTCAATGATACCTACGGGCATGGCGCTGGTGATCAGTTGCTGAAAATGATCGCGGAACGAATGTGCGGCAATGTGCGCGAAGACGACACCGTCGCACGGTTGAGCGGGGACGAATTCGTCGTCATCCTCGAAAATATCACCACGCATCAAGACGCCGCAACCGCTGCCGAGAATATCAACGACAAACTGGTTCAGCCCTTCCACATCAATGGCGAAATGCTCAACATCGGCGTCAGCATCGGCATCGCCATCTACCCCGACGACAGCAAAGATATCGACGAGCTGATCAAGATCGCCGACGAAGCCATGTATGCGGTAAAAGACAGAACCTACAGCCGCCCTTTATCCGCCAGCCCGACATCGAGGAACCAAATACCCTAAAGCAGGCTCAGCAACATCCGCGTGCCCAGCGCATACAGCAGCATGGCGAAAAACTTCTTCAGCCTGGCCACCGGCAGGCGGTGAGCCAGCCTCGCCCCGAGCGGCGCGGTCAGCACGCTTGCCGCCACCAGACCGGCCAGCGCCGGCAGATAGACGAACCCCAGACTGTATGCCGGCAGCGTTCCAAGCGCCCAGCCGTTGGCCATATACCCCGCCGCCCCCGCCGCTGCGATGGGAAAGCCGATCGCGGCGGAGGTGCCGATCGCCTGATGCAGCTTGACGTTGCACCAGGTCATGAATGGTACCGACAGGGTGCCGCCGCCGATTCCCACCAGGCTGGATACCGCACCGATCACGCTGCCGGCGCCAAACATGCCCGCCTTGCCCGGCAATTCGCGGGAGGGTTTGGGCTTGATGTTCATGATCATCTGGGTGGCGACGTAATACAGGAATACGACAAAAAAGACTTTCAGAAAAGCGCTGGAAAGCTGCGCGGCAACCACCGTTCCGCCCAGCGTGCCGGCGATGATGCCCGGCGTGATGCCGCGCACCACTGCCCAGTTCACCGCGCCATGGGCATGGTGGGCGCGCAGGCTGGAAATCGAGGTAAACATGATGCTGGCAAGCGAAGTGCCGAGGGCGAGATGCATGACCTGTCCGGCCGGAAAATGCTGCGCCGCAAAGATGAACGCCAGCACCGGCACGATGACCAACCCGCCCCCCACGCCCAACAGGCCGGCGAGAAAGCCGGCGAAGACGCCGGTGGCGAAATAGAGCAGCCAGAATTCCATCGGGTCAAAGCAGACCGATGATGAACTCCCACTCGCGCGGGTCCACCGGGGTAATCGACAGCCGGTTGCCCTTCTGCAGGGTGCGCATCCGTTCCAGTTCCGGATGGCTGCGCAGCTCTTTCAGGCTGACCAGCCGGGTCTTCTTCACCAGCTTGACGTCCACGTTGAACCAGCGCGGGGTCTCCGGCGTGGCCTTGGGGTCGAAGTATTTGTTCTTCGGGTCGAACTGGGTCTGATCCGGGTAGGCCAGCCGGCTCACCTCGGCCAACCCGGCGATACCCGGCTCGGCACAGTTGGAGTGGTAGAAAAACACCTTGTCACCGACCTTCATCTGGTCGCGCATGAAATTGCGCGCCTGATAGTTGCGCACGCCGTACCACGCCACGCTTTGATTGGGCAACGCGGCAAGGTCGTCAATGCTGCAATCAGAAGGTTCGGATTTCATCAGCCAGTAACGCATAATATATCCAATAACCTCCGGGAATGTGTTTTACACATTGATTACTAAGAAAATAATATAAAATCATGTCTTGTACAGTCGTAACCGCCCGGCAACATCAAGGCTTGAGGTCGTTTGCCGAGTTCAGGGCGGAAACCTTAATCGTGAAAAATTTCGCCCATTGGAAATCGCCGCCCGCTCGACCTCTGCGGCGGAGTCAATCCAGCCTTTGCCCTCCAGAAACAGCAGAAAGGCCCGCGTACTAATCTTGCGGCAGTTGTCCGGCAGCAGGAAGCTGGCACGGGCGATCTTGTGGTCTTCGAACAGGAATACCCCGGTCGTGGTGGGGGCCGCGAGCACCAGTTCGTTCATGGCTTCCTGAATGGCGATTTCACCGAAATTGGACTTGCGCGGCTGGGTTTCGTCCCCGGACTGCGCGGAGAGAAAGTGTTTGAAAGTGCGCGTGGTCAGGACAGGAATGGGCCGGTCGGTTACCCATTGCCGGATCTTTTCGCTGGTGGGCGTGGCATTGCGTGTGACCTCGTGCAGCACCATGTCAACCACCTGGACAGGCCAACCGGGCTTGAGCAGCAGGTCAAGCGCGTCGGCATAGGCCAGGGTGATCAGCGGCCCGGAATCGGGTAGCAGGACAACCAAGGTTTCCGGAGCTTTGGCCACGAAACTAGGCCGTTAGCGCGTTCAGTTCATCGACCATACGCTGAGTGGTCGCGGCGGGCAGACGAGGCATCGGCAGGTGTGCCTGGGCCATCAGCAGGAAAAGGTCCTCCTCGCTATCAACACCAAGCGCCGTCATCGCGGCCCGGTCGTCGATTCGGCCCAGCGAGAAGTCGAGCAGGGAGCGGTAATTCTGGTTTCCGACCGCTTCGGCGGCTTCAAAGGTTTCCACCAGGTAGCGCAGTTCGGCGTTAAACAGGGCGTTGACGGAGGTGTCCGTCTTGGCGGCGATGATTTTCGCCCTCTTCAGCAATTCGCGATCCACCGCGCCCGTGAAATTGACTGTGGCCATGATAGGGTCCTTGTTGGGTTAAACGTGTGATTAAGTGTAACACATAATTATGTGTCGCACTCGCGATCGCTCGATTTCGACAAAAAAACCCCTCAATGGAAGCAGTTACCTTTTGTTCTTCGCCCAATAGATTTTTCGTTCGGTCATCACCGCATCCAGATGCATGTCCCAAGGGTCGGAGGGAATCTCGTCAGCCTTCTGGCATTCGTAGCCCACGCCGACCAGGAGCGGCTTGCGCCATACCTTGCGGCGCCGCAGATAGGCGAGGCTGGCGTCGTAGAAGCCGCCGCCCATGCCGAGACGATGGCAGGCTTCGTCAAAGCCGACCAGGGGCACGAACAGCAGATCGAGCTGCCAGGCGCGCACCGGACGCGGCGTCCAATGCTCGTGGATGCCGAAGCGGTTGAGATACCAGCGTGGAAGCGACGTCAGCCGGCTGAAGCTGAGGCGGCGCTGGAATTTCCAGGGGACGATGGGTAGAAAACACGCCTTACCCAGCCATAGAGACTGGTTGAGCAAGGGCATCAGGTTGATTTCCTCGTTGGTCGGCGCGTAAAAGCCGATGCGCCGCCGGTTGCGCAGCAACCCCTCGGCCAGGGCCACCCGCCGCAATCCGTCGGCAGCATGGCGGCGCTGCTGAGCGGAAAGCGCCCGGCGTGCCCGGCGCAACACCGTGCGCAGCTGCTTCTTGTTCATGCTGCCGGGAGAAATCTGCTGGGAAGAAATAAAGCCCCCGCGAATGCCGTCAAGACCAGCATCTTGAACCTAAGGTTCAAGGTGGTCGCAGCCTGAGCACATCAGGCACATCCGGGAAGGGACGCGCACAACAGCACTCGGTACAGCCGCAACCAGACTATGCGAATCGGTCAAAGAATATATAGCCTTAACGAACACCGCAGGGAACAAACTCGAAAAA
>JAIOJM010000117.1 GCA_019911785.1 Sulfuricella sp.
TTTTCCATCACCTCCTTGTACTCGGACACGATCTTGTCCTGCTCCAGGCCGGTCAGGCGCTGCAGGCGCAGCTCCAGGATCGCCTGCGCCTGGGCGTCGGAAAGGCGGTAGCCCTTGTCAGAGAACCCGAATTCGGGCGCCAGGCCTTCAGGGCGCGATGCATCGGCGGCGGACCGCGCCAGCATTTCCTCCACCAGCGGCGAGCGCCAGACCCGCCCCATCAGCCCCTGCTTGGCAGCGGACGGCGTGGGCGCCGCCTTGATCAGGGCGATCACGTCGTCCACATTGGACAAGGCCACCGCCAGGCCTTCCAGGATATGGCCACGTTCGCGCGCCTTCCTGAGTTCGAACACGGTGCGCCGCGTCACCACCTCGCGCCGATGGCGCAGGAAAGCGTCGAGCATCTGCCTCAGGTTGAGCAGGCGCGGCTGGCCATCCAGAATCGCCACCATGTTCATGCCGAAGGTGTCCTGCATCTGGGTCTGCTTGTACAGGTTGTTCAGCACCACTTCCGGCACTTCGCCGCGCTTCAGCTCGAGCACCATGCGCATGCCGGACTTGTCCGACTCGTCGCGCAGGTCGGAAATCCCCTCGAGCTTCTTCTCGCGCACCAGCTCGCCGATCTTGATCAGCAGGTTGGCCTTGTTCACCTGGTAGGGCAGCTCGTCGACGATGATCGCCTGACGTCCGCCGACCTTGTCGATATCCTCGAAATGGGTGCGGGCGCGCATCACCACCCGGCCGCGGCCGGTGCGGTAGCCTTCCTTGACCCCCACCGTGCCGTAGATGATGCCCGCCGTCGGGAAGTCCGGCGCCGGCACGATCTCGATCAGTTCTTCGATGTCGGTCTCCGGGTTTTCCAGCAGCAGCAGGCAGGCATCCGTGATTTCGTTCAGGTTATGCGGCGGGATGTTGGTCGCCATGCCCACCGCGATGCCCGAGCTGCCGTTGATCAGCAGGTTGGGGATCTTCGACGGCAGAACCAGCGGCTCCTGCTCGGAACCGTCGTAGTTCGGGCCGAAATCCACCGTTTCCTTGTCCAGGTCGGCGAGCAATTCGTGGGCGATCCGCGCCATGCGGATCTCGGTGTAACGCATCGCGGCGGCATTGTCGCCGTCGACCGAACCGAAGTTGCCCTGGCCGTCCACCAGCGGGTAGCGCAGGGAAAAATCCTGCGCCATGCGGACGATGGTGTCGTACACCGCGGTGTCGCCGTGGGGGTGGTATTTACCGATCACGTCGCCGACGATACGCGCCGACTTCTTGTAGGGCTTGTTCCAGTCGTTGGACAGTTCGTGCCTGGCGAACAGCGCGCGCCGGTGCACCGGCTTGAGACCGTCGCGCACATCGGGCAGCGCCCGTCCCACGATCACGCTCATGGCGTAGTCCAGATAGGAACGGCGCATTTCTTCTTCGAGGCTGACCGGAAGTGTTTCTCTGGCGAATTGTTCCATGGATGCTCAGTTTCTTATGAACTTGCTTGTTGATATACGAAAACAAAATGTTAGCGATTTTAGCATACCGGCGCAGCCCAGGCCAATCCGCAGGGCAACCCTCGTTTTGGCAGTTCCTGATCTATAGTGTATGATAGAAACATCAACCGGTTAGGCATCTGACCACGATAAGAACAAGCCTCAACAACAATAGCGGTAAATTTCTCAAGGAGAACCAATAATGAAAATCTCGCTGGTCAAACAACTTGTTTTGAGCCTCACGCTTGCAACCGGAATTTCTGCCGCCGGCGCGGCTTTCGCGCACGATGTGCCGAATGCCGGCTACCTGATCGACACCCGCGGCACCCTGGTCAAGAACAACTACAACCAGTGCTGGCGCACCGGCTACTGGACTCCTGCCATGGCAGTCAAGGAATGCGATCCTGACCTGGTGAAGAAGGAAGAGCCGAAGAAGGAGGAGCCCAAAGCCGCCGCACCGGTAGCCCCCCCCGTTGCACCCGTTGCCGGCCCTGAAAAACCCGCTGTAAAGGTGACATTCAAGGCTGAAACCCTGTTCGATTTCGACAAGGCTGTGGTCCGTCCGGAAGGCAAGAAGGAGCTGGACGACAAGGTGGTCGCAAGCATGAAGGCCCACCCCGAAGTGGAACTGCTGCTGGTAACCGGCCACACCGACCGCATCGGCACGACCCAATACAACCAGAAACTTTCCGAGCGCCGTGCTGCAGCGGTCAAGGCTTACCTGGTTGACCAGGGCATTGCCGCCGACCGCGTCAAAACCGTAGGCAAGGGCGAATCCGAACCCAACCCCGATGCCGACACCAAAACCAAGTGCCGCAACATGCCTTCCAAGAAGCTGATCGAGTGCCTGCAGCCTGACCGCCGCGTCACCGTGGAACCGGAAATTCAGGTTCCGACCAAGAAGTAAGCTTCTCCGGTCAGAATAAGCCCCGCCTAGTGCGGGGCTTTTTTTTATGCTAGATTCTGCCGATGCATGCCATGCCCGATAACCCTGTAGACACCCTGATCGATGCGCGCTGGATCATCCCCGTCGAACCGGCCCGGCAAACCCTGTCCCGGCACTCCATCGCCATTGCCGGCGGCGTGATCCGCGACATCCTGCCGACCGGGGAGGCTCATGCCAAATACAGCGCCAAACAGCATTTCCGGCTTGACGACCATGTCCTGATCCCCGGCCTGATCAACCTCCACACCCACGCCGCCATGTCGCTGCTGCGCGGCTTGGCGGACGACCTGCCGCTGATGGAGTGGCTCAACAATCATATCTGGCCTGCCGAGGCGAAATTCGTGTCGCCGGAATTCGTGCGCGACGGCACCCTCCTCGCCTGTGCGGAAATGCTCAGGGGCGGGGTCACCTGCTTCAACGACATGTACTTCTTCCCCGCAGCGGCAGCGCAAACGGCGCTCGGCGCCGGAATGCGCGCCGCCATCGGCATGATCGTGGTCGATTTCCCCACTGCCTACGCCGCCGATGCCGACGATTACCTGAGCAAGGGACTGGCGGTGCGCGACGAATTCCGCGGCGAGCCGCTGCTCACCTTCACGCTCGCCCCCCATGCGCCCTACACGGTGAGCGACAAGACCTTCGCCAAGGTATTGACCTACGCCGAGCAGCTCGACCTGCCGATCCACATCCACCTGCACGAAACCCACGACGAGATCGGGGAAAGTCTCAAGCAATACCAGATGAGGCCGATCGAGCGGCTGCACCGTCTCGGCCTGCTTGGCCCCAATCTGATCGCGGTGCACGTGGTGCAGATCAATGCCGAGGAAATTCGCCTGCTCGCCGAACACGGCTGCCATGTGGCCCACTGTCCGAGCTCCAACCTCAAGCTTGCCAGCGGGATCGGCCCGGTGGTGGAAAAACTCGAACATGACGTCAATATCGGCCTGGGCACCGACGGCGCGGCGAGCAACAACCGGCTCGACATGTTCGCGGAAATGCGCCTCGCCGCCCTGCTCGCCAAGGGCCAGAGCCGCCATGCCGCCGCGCTTCCCGCCCACCAGGCGCTGGCCATGGCCACCATCAATGCCGCCAAGGCGCTGGGAATCGACCGCCTGACCGGTTCGCTCGCCATCGGCAAGGCGGCGGACATCACCGCGGTGGACTTGTCCGCCCCGGAAACCCAGCCATGCTATGATGTCACCTCGCACCTGGTGTATGCCGCCGGACGGGAAAACGTCAGCCACGTCTGGGTGAACGGCAAGCTGGTGCTGGACGAACGGCGCCTGACCACCATCGACATCCATGAACTCAATGCCAGAACCAGCTTCTGGCACGAAAAAATCAGCCATTTGACATGAACGACACATTGAACGCAGACCAGCAGGAACTGGACAAATTCTCCCAGCTCGCCCATCGCTGGTGGGACCCCAACAGCGAATTCAAACCCCTGCACGACATCAACCCGCTGCGCCTCGACTACGTCGACCAGACCGCCAGTCTGGCCGGCAAGAAGGTGCTCGACGTCGGCTGCGGCGGCGGCATCCTGGCCGAAAGCATGGCGGCGCGCGGCGCCCAGGTTACCGGCATCGACCTCGGCGAAAAGGCGCTCAAGGTCGCCAAGCTGCACCTGCTGGAAAGCGGCCAGAAAGTCGACTACCGCCTGATCGCGGTGGAAGAACTGGCCAGGGAGCAGCCGCACCAGTACGACATCGTCACCTGCATGGAAATGCTCGAGCACGTGCCCGATCCGGCCAGCGTGGTGCGGGCCTGCGCGGAACTGGTCAAACCGGGCGGCCATGTATTCTTCTCCACCCTCAACCGCAGCCCGAAATCCTATCTGTTCGCCGTGATCGGCGCCGAGTATGTGCTCAACCTGCTGCCCAGAGGCACCCACGACTACGCCAAGTTCATCAAGCCTTCCGAACTGGGCGGCTACTGCCGCGCCGTCGGCCTCGGTGTCGCCGGCATCACCGGCATGAGCTACAGCCCCTTCTCCAAAACCTACAGCCTCGGTGCCGACACCAGCATCAACTACCTGATCCATTGCCGGCAGGAATAATGAAAGCGGTACTGTTCGATCTCGACGGCACGCTGGCCGATACCGCGCCCGATCTCGGCCACGCCCTCAACCTGCAGCGCGAACGGCACGGACTGCCGCCGCTGGCGCAGGAAATCATCCGCCCCTACGCCTCGCACGGCACCGTCGGCCTGTTCGAGATCGGCTTCGGCCTGACGCCGCAGGATGCGCGCTTCGCGCCCATGCGCGAGGAATACCTGGCGCTCTACACCGCCAACCTGTGCCTGCACACGCGGCTGTTCCCGGGCATGGCCGAACTTCTGGACGAACTCGAAGGCAAAGGCATCGCCTGGGGCGTGGTCACCAACAAGCCGGCGCGCTTCACCAACCCGCTGCTGGAGCAGCTTGGGCTGATCGGGCGCGCCGCCAGCATCATCAGCGGCGACACCTGCTCCCACCCCAAGCCGCACCCCGAACCGCTGCTGTGCGCCGCCCGCGAAATCGGCGTGGCGCCGCAGTCCTGCCTGTACGTGGGCGATGCCGAGCGCGACATCGAGGCGGCGCGCGCCGCCGAAATGCCGGCGCTGGTGGCCGCTTACGGCTATCTGGGGGAGAACGACAAACCGGAAACCTGGCGGGCGCAGAGCATCATCGCCTCTCCCGCCGAAATCATGCGTTTTCTCGGGTAACCCTAGAAGCAGTAATCGCTTAACCGCAGAGGCGCGGAGGCGCGGAGAAATAAACGGGCTACAGTGATCTCTGCCTCTCCAGATGGGCGAGCTCGCACAATGCCATAACTCCTTGTTTCTCCTCTGCGTCTCTGCGCCTCTGCGGTTCAATTGAGCTTTTAAGATTCATTCAGGTTCGGCGATTTCCCGCCAGCCGGGCGAAAAACTCCCGGCGCGACACTTCCTTCTGCCATCCGCATTCCCGTTTCTGTTCTTCCATCACCCGGTCGCGGGTCTTGATGACGTCGTTCCAGGCGGCGAAGACCGCATCGGCGGAATCGAACCGCTCCATCGACTGCACCAGCGGCTGGAGCAGGAAATGCCCGAGTTCGGGCAGGTAGTTGAGGTGCGCCTTCTGCGCCCCACCCAGTATAGTGAAATCCAGCAGCGGGCCGATCACGAGGAAGGGAGCGGCGGCGCGCTCGGCGGCGCTCCACCCGGCCGGGACGAGCAGGCCGGGATCGCGCTCGGGCAGGAACACCCGCGCCATCATCCACGGCGTCAGCAGCAGGAACACGCACCAGCCGTCGCTGCGGCGGAAGGCGCGGACTTCAACCGGCAGGTCGTGGTTGACCAGGAACTCGCCGCTGAAATAGTTGCGGTAAATCGCGCCGAAGCAGTCGCCCACCGCGGCGATCACCGCCTGGTCGTCGCTCTTGGGCAGAGCCCCCAGTTTCCAGGCGAAATCACTCATCGGACAGGCCCGCAAGCTGCTGGCCGAGCTGCCGGTAGATCAGCAGCCGGCTTTCCTGTTGCAGCACCAAGCCGATCCGGGGCAACCAGGCAGCGAGATGTTCCCCCCACAATTCCTGCAACAGCTCACTGCTGTGGCCGCAGGGTTGCTCCCGCAAATAGGCGGCGCACTCCAGCAGGGTGCCGAGATAGTCCGGCGGCGCGCCCTCGGCCTGCAGGCCGGCGCGGCGGTACAGGTCGCCGAGATGGTCGCAGGCGGCGCCGAACATCGCCCCGCCGAGAAAGGCCGATTCGAACGGCGGACAGACGGTTTTCGGGTGGCCGGAGATGAACAGGCGGGCATGCTCAGCCTGCCATTCCTCCAGCGGAGTTTGCGCCAGCTCCGTAACCGGCTCGCCCAGCCAGGCGTGTTCCCCGGCCAGTTCGCGCAGCACTCCCAGGGATTCAGTGCCGGGACTCGCCAGCAGCCCGGAAAGCAGGCGCAGGGTTTCGGGGGAGGCGTTCATCCCGCCATTACCACGGATAGGCGTAGACGCCGGCATACATGAAATAGTGCCGCAGCATGTAGCCGCCCATCAGCACCAGCAGCGCCGCCGCCACGGTGGGGAGGCGGCTGCTCCAGCCCTTGATCACGCCTTTGAGTTCGAGGAAGAACGGCACCAGCAGGCCGAAGCCGATGAAGCCGACCAGCCAGCCGAAGTCGTTCCACAGCAGCTGCGCCGAGCGGTAGCCGGATTCCGAGCCGGACAGGGTGTAGTTGAAGAAGGAGAACAGGATCACCAGTTCGGTGGCGATCAGGATCACGTCGAAACGCTCGTAGCGGTGGCGGATGTCCTGGTCGTTCTCGTCCGGGATGAACACATTCAGCAGCAAGAGCAGGTAGGCGAACGCAGTCGAGAACGCCGACACCGTGAACAGCAGCGGCACGCCGGGGTTGTGCCACAGCGCCACCGCCGGGAAGGACTGGATCAGCAGGCCGGTATACACCGCGGTGCCGATGCCGTTGATGGTGGCGAGCCAGCCGACGATGCGGCGCCGCTTCAGGCAGCAGCCGGACAGCCATTCTACAAACCTGGTCTGCAACAGCGCCCCCACCAGCGGCATGCGCATGAACAGCGGCGTTTCGCGCATGTAGGGCAGGGCGTAGAGCATGCCCCACACCATCATCCACAGGATGAACTGGGTGCCCCAGGCGATCCAGGCATGCGGCTGGTAAAACAGCACCAGCGGGTTGAGCACATAGATCACCGCAGTGTGGTGCAGCAGGTGGGCGAACAGCACCGCCGAGCTGATGGCCAGCATCACCACGCCGGACAGCGCGCCCCACAGGACGAGCTTGCGGTGCGGCCGGCAGTACATGTCGGTGAGGAAGCTGACCGACAGGGTCGCCGCGCCCAGCCCGCCGAAGAACAGGTACAGGGCGATCCACCAGGTCCAGATGCTTTGCGTTGTATAGGTCATGGTATCCATGGCTCAACCTTTCCGCTTCATGTCGTCGATGTAGTACACGTTCGGCCTGGTGCCCAGGTGCGGCATCAGCGGCTGCGCCACCCCGCTCGCCACCAGTTGCGTGACCGGGTCGGCAGGATTGTCCAGGTCGCCGAACTGGCGCGCCGAGCCGACACAGGTTTCCACGCACGCCGGCTTCAGCCCCTTGTCGAGGCGGTGGGCGCAGAACGAACACTTGTCCATGGAGGGACTGGTGCGCTTCAACTCGCCGTAGAACTCCTTGCCGGTCTTGATGTCGGCGTAGGTCACTTCGTAGCGCGCATCGTAGGGGCAGGCCATGGCGCAGGCGCGGCAGCCCATGCAGCGCTCAGGATCGATCATGACGATGCCGTCGGCTCGTTTGTAGGTCGCCCCGGTCGGGCACACGGTCAGGCACGGCGGATTGTCGCAGTGGTTGCACAGGCGCGGGAAGAAGCGCCGCCGCACCATTTCACTCGTCCCGATTTCCTTCTCGTGCACGTAAGTGCGCCAGCTGCCCTTCCATACCGGGGTCTGGTTTTCCATCGCGCAGGCCGCCATGCAGGCATTGCAGCCGACGCAGGTATTCAAATCGATCACCATTGCGTAGTGCGTCATGCCGGTACTCCTTTGCCTTCAATCTTCTTGATCCGAACCGTGAATTCCTGGGAGCGGAAACCCGCCACCACCGGCTCGACGTTGTAAGGGATCAGCTTGCTGGTGGCGGTACCCACTCCCACCGCGCGGGTGAGCACCGGGTTTTCCGCGCCGAACGAGGAGTACAGGAACACCGCGTCGCGGTGGATCAGGCGCGTGACATGGGCGTGGCCGTCCGCCGACTGGCCGGACATAACGTTGACCAGGTTGATCGCGTCGCCGTCCTTGATGCCGAGATAGGCCGCCCGCGCCGGATGGATCCAGACGTTGGTATAGACGCCCTTCTTGAACTTGTTGATCGCCGCCAGCACCGGATTGTTGCTGTTGGTCGAGGCGTAGGACACGGTCGGCGCCTTGCCGTAGGTGAAGTAGAACTCGTCGTCGCCCAGCGCCCCGGTCTTGGCGCCCTTGCGGCACTCCGCCGGGATGTGGGTGGCCAGCACGCTGAAGTTGGGCGCCTTGCCGCCGCCCTTCCTGAGCATGTCGAACAGGCCGGAATAGAACTCGACCCGCCCGCTGCCGGTGGGCATCGGCAGCTTCCGCGGCATGGCGGAATGTTCGAGGATTTTCTTGTGGTCCTCTTCCATATACACGCCTTTTTCGCGCAGCACGGTGTCGAGCTGCTTGACGGTGATGCCGGCTTTCTTCGCCGCCATTTCGAACGCCACCTCGCGGCAGGCGGCGGAGAACGGGCTCTTCACCTTCTGCGCCTGGTTGCGGGCGAGCTTCTCCCTGACCGGCGCGGCCGGCATGCCGGTGAGCTTTTCTACCCAGTCGAGGAAATGGTCGGTCTTGCCGCTGATGATCTCGGTGATCTTGAGCAGAATGTCCGGCATCTCGCGGGTATCGTAGAGCGGGTCGATCGCCGGATAGCGCGTCACCATGGCCAGGTCGTGGTTGACGCCGTTGCCGTAGATGTTGGGCTCGCCCCGCTCCAGGTAGGTCGAGTTGGGCAGGATCACGTCGGCGTACATGGTGGTGTCGGACGGCAGCACGTCGATGGCGATCACCAGCTCGACGTTCTTGTGCGACAGGATTTCCTTCCAGCGGCTGTCCGGGTAGTAGTGGCGCACCGGATTGGCGGCGTTGACCAGGATGGCGCGGGTCAGGTAAGGCTCGCCGTCGAAGTTGAGGTTGCCCTCCACCGACTCCTTGAGTCCGGTGTCGGCCATCACCGGCAGCATCACCCACGGCCGCCCCGCCTCGCGCTCCTGCTTGGAGAAGGCCCACGCCCAGCCGGGCTTGCCGTGGCCGAAATTCTTGCCGTCGGAGAAGGTGTCGATCACCATCTTGGCAAACGGCATGCCGGCCAGCGAAGTCATCGGCGGGCCGGCGGGATGCCCCTCCTGCTGCGCCTTGAAGGCGTGCGCCGCCTTGTGGTGGAACTCGCCGCTCATGATCCAGCCGCCGGCGCGATCGATGCCGCCGGTCAGCGCCTGGATCATCGCCTGCACCCGGCGCAGCATCATCATGTTGCCGTAGCGCGCGCCATGCCAGCCGGGATCGATGATCGCCGGGCGGGTGGTGCCGAATTCGCGCGCGATGCGGCGGATGGTGGAAGCCGCAATGCCGGTGGAATGCTCTGCCCATTCCGGCGTGTAGCTCTTCACCTCATCGAGCTGCGCCTGCAATACCGTCACCACCTCGCGGCCATCAAGCTTCAGGCCGGGCGGGGCATAGAGGGCGGGAAAGAAGGCGGTGCCGTCCACGTCGGTGGTGTTGTCGTTGGTCACGGCTGGAAGGGTGCGGATGGTGGAGGTTCTTTCCTGCACCACGCGCGGCTGGCCCTTGGCGTCCAGCGCCAGTTGCCACTGGCCTTCGGCATCGCGGTAAGAGAGGAACGGCATGTTGGAGTGACGCATCAGGAAATCGGCGTCGTAAAGCTTCTCGTCCAGCATGATCTTCAGCATCGCCAGGCAGAAATCGAGGTCGGTGCCGGGGCGTATCGAAATCCACTCGTCCGCCTTGGAAGCCGTCTCCGACTGGCGCGAATCCAGCGCCACCACCTTGGCGCCGTTCTTGCGCCCCTGGGCGAAGCGCACCATGCGGCAGGTGGACACCGCGCCGATCGAGGCGTTGTTGGCGACGAACAGGATGTACTTGGCGTTGTCGTAATCCGGCAGCACCTCGTCGTGGATGTTGAAGTTGCCGGTCACCGAGTCCGTGCCCAGATGCCCGGTGGTGACGCAGTGCTGCATCGGCGAGGCGATGATGTTCGGCACCTTGTTGGCCAGCGCGAACGGCACCGCCCAGTTCATGTAGAACACGCAGGAAGTCCAGCCGCCCACCATGGTCCATTCCCAGGGCTGGATGTTGGCGGACTTCTGCTTCTTGGCGATGTACTCCCAGGTCTCTTCCCAGCTTGCCGGGCGGAACTTCATCTCGCCGCGCCTGGAGCCTTCCACCCGGATCAGCGGCGTTTTCAGCCGGTCGGTGTCGTAGGTCTGGCGCAGCCCGGCCTGGCCGCGCGCGCAGATCTTGCCGCGGTTGAGCGTGGAGTTGGGATTGCCGTCGAGCTTGACGATGCGCTTGACGCCGTTTTTGGTCTGCGTGGTGACGCGCAGATTGCACAGCGACGAGCAGAAATTGCAGATGCTGTAAGTGTATTCCTCGCTATCCGCCGCCCCGCCGCCGGTGGCGGATTTGCCCAGCAAACCTGCCGGCTTCAACAGCGTCAACCCGGCAGCGCCCAACCCTGTCGCCTTCAAAAAGGTGCGACGGGTCAGGCTCGGAAAATTCCAAGCCATGTGCGATCCCCTCAAATATTATAATTCTCTAATTTAACCCGCATAAACAAGAAACTAGCAATGCGGGTTGACCAGGGTCAATCCTAGGCAACCAGGGGAAGGAACGTCATTGATAATTCGCAATCCGGGGTAAATTTCCCGGAACCGGCCTCCCTCTCCCTATTTCTGATAGAATTTGGATGTAGGTTGAACTTTTTGCTTCAGGGTTCATCTTATAGTCAGCATGGGGGCGACCCGGTTTCGACGTGGGTTGCAAAGCAGTGTAGGGCATACCGAGGCTCAGTTACCTCGTAAATCCATCTGAAAAAAACTAGTCGCAAACGACGAAAACTACGCTCTAGCCGCTTAATTGACGGTTAGACTCTGCACCGGTTGGTCTCTGGGCCGGCTTGAAGCCGCAAGGTGGAAAGAGCAGAGTCATTCACAGAGACTCGTGTCGGTCCGGGTTGCTTGAACCGATCCTAAACTTAAGGCAACTAGCGTGAATTCAGCCTGTTCGGTTGGCGTGATTCGGGCGAAATCAAATAATCGGACTAAGTATGTAGAACTGCCTGTAGAGGGCTTGCGGACGGGGGTTCGATTCCCCCCGCCTCCACCATAATTTGAAATCCCAACTCTTATCGGTTGGGATTTTTTTTACCCGGAGCGCCAGTGATGGCGCGGTTCCGGGCCATCGCCTCGCGCGCGGCACACCCACGACTGCGCCAGTTCCTGCACTTTTTCAGCCTCTCTCCTCGCTGTTTTCTCTGTTTGCCTCGCGAGCGCTTTCGACCCCATATCCAGTATTCATGCGGGTTTGCGCGGTGCTGGTTGCAAATGGCAACTGCTGTACCGGCGGCGACTGAGAACCGATAAGGCCAAAAAAAACCGCCCGGAGGCGGTGGCTGGCACGTGGGTGTCGTTGTCACGCGGATGGCAAAAGCACCCTGATCTGGTCTTTCCACGCGGTGGGCCACGGGCAGCGCATCAACTGCTCCAGCGCCGTTTCCGACGTACCGACCAACTGCTCAACGACCGCCGGGGCCAGCAAGGTCAGCCGCATCAGGCGGCGCACCTGTGTCACGTTGATCTCCTCGGCCTCCGCGATCTCGGCCACCGACCCCACGCGCTGCTCATCCAAAAGCCGCTGCCAGTGATATGCCAGCCCGAGGGCGCGCAGCAGCGCGGTGTCCTGCGCTGACTCGCGGGCCTGCCGCTCCCGGCGCGCCTCCTCCATGAATTCCTGCGGCGCATCCAGTGGCGTGATGATCTGCTTCCTCAAGCCCCGCTTGACCAGCGTCCAGGGCACGAAAGTCTCCAACTGGACGCCGCCTGCGGGTGACGGCAATTGGTAGGTGACCGCGTCACCCTGGTACCGACCTCGGTGTTTCTTGCTCATACATCCTCCTCAAAGCGTTGCACGATCTGGCGTTGCGCCAACCAATCCACCGGCACCGGATTTCGCTGGAACCAGATCAAGTTCATTCGGCGCGGCTGCCTGCCGGTCATCAAGCGCTCGATGATGTCGGGCGCGAGCAAGGTCATGCGCAGGAATTCATTCACGACCGAGCAATGCAGTCCTTCTGCGCGCGCAATCTCGGTGCCGCTGCGCATCGCGCCGGTGTCGATCAAGTGCTGCCAGTAGAAACCCCGAGCCAGTCCGTCGAGCAGCGTTACGTCATGGAAGTGCCGGTCGTCTGTGACTACGCGCCGAGCCCCCCGGCGACGAAACGCCAAGGGCACGAAGGTTTCCAGTGAGTCGTCCATCAGGCTTCGACCTCCAGCATTTCCGCACCAATGCCGCTCGGCGCGAATTCTTCAATCAGCGCGTTCCAGCCAATCTCGCGCCACTTCACCTTGATGCCCTGAAGTTCACCCGTGTGGACAAGGTCGATGCGCTCGATCATCAGATTTGCAATTCGATGGCGCTCGGCCGGAAACAGTTGCTCCCAGACGTCGTTCAGCCGTCCCATCGCCATCACCGTGGTCGCCTCGTCAATCTGGGCCCCATTGCGCTGGATGAAGCGCACCACCGATGCAATGGACTCCGGACTGGTCAGCACGGTGCGGATCTGCGCGATCACCGCCGCCTCAATTTCCGGAGCAGGCAGGCGCTCGTAAGTTTTGCCCGGTGCGCCAAAGCGGCTCTCCGACTTGGACACGTAGTAGTGGTATTTGCGCCCGTTCTTGCGCGAGTAGGTCGGGTACATACGCTCACCAGACGGCGCGTAAAGCAGGCCGCGCAGCAGCGCATCGGTGCGTGACCGAATTTTAGTTTCCACCGAACGGCTGTGCGAGTCCTTGGCCAGCACCTCGTGTACGCGATCCCACAGTCCGTGGTCGATGATGGCCGCGTGTACGCCGGGGAACCACTTTCCCTTGTGGGAAATCTCGCCAAGGAAGATGCGGTTGCGCAGCAGCTTGTGCAGGTACTTTTTGTCGATCTGCGTCCCGTTGCGGATCTGGCCGTCCTGCGTCGTCCATGCCTTGGTGGTGATGCCCTCGGCGGTCAGGTTGGCGGCGATCTGCGTCGGCGAGCCGATGGTCAGCATCTGCTCAAAGATGCGGCGCACCACCGCCGCCTCGGTTTCGTTGATGACCAGCAGGCGGTTTTCGACGTTGTAGCCAAGTGTCGGCACGCCGCCCATCCACATACCTTTGCGTTTGGCCGCCGCGATTTTGTCCCGGATGCGCTCGCCGGTGACCTCACGCTCAAACTGGGCGAAGGACAACAGCACGTTCAGCATCAGCCGCCCCATCGAGGTGGTGGTGTTGAACTGCTGGGTGACCGACACGAAGGAGACGCCGTGGCGCTCGAACACCTCGACCATCTTGGAGAAGTCGGCAAGGCTGCGCGTGAGTCGGTCGATCTTGTAGACCACGACGATGTCGACAAGACCACGCTGGATGTCGGCCAGCAAACGTTTCAGCCCGGGGCGATCCGTGTTACCACCCGAGAATCCGGGGTCGTCGTAGTCATCGGCCACCGGAATCCAACCCTCGGCTCGCTGGCTGGCAACATAGGCGTGGCCAGCCTCCCTCTGAGCGTCGATGGAGTTGAATTCCTGATCCAGTCGTTCGTCCGATGACACCCGGCAGTAGACGGCGCAGCGTTTGCGCGCCTTGCTGGAGGCGATTTGCACTGGCGCGTTCATTTCGCACCGCCTTGCGCCAAGCCGAAGAACAAGGGCCCAGACCAGCGCGCGCCGGTGATGTACCGCGCCACGGCGGTCAGACTCTTGAAGGGGCGACCTTCGTACTCAAACTGGCCGGTGGCCGACACCGTGACCTTGTGTTCCCTCTCGCCCCATTCGCGCAGCAACACCGTGCCCGGCGCGAAATTGAACTCACGAGGTTTGGCGCGCTGTTTGATCTTGGAATGCTTTGCGCCAATGGCCTCCAGCCGCTGGCGTGTGGCGACCGCGAGGCCACCGAATGCATCTTCCTGCAGCTTGTAAGCGACGCGGGATTCAACGTGGGTGCGGTTCGGGTATGGCGGACGGCGGTTGAAATACCGATCCCACAGTGTCCAGAGCTCGGCCATCGGCAGGCACGACAGCTCGGAGATGCGCGCGGCGACGGATGCTTGTTTTTCGTTCATGACAACGTCTTTTCTTGATATGGGGTTGTATGAACGCGCTGGTCGGGCAGTAAGCCAAGGTCAACTTCTCTCTGTTTGGCGGCCTGCGCAAGCTGGGTGCGGACGATGGCGGCCGCAAGGATTGTCGTGATCTCGGCAGCGCGGGCGCTGGCCGACATCTCGGACGGGGGATTGAGTTCGATGTTGTTCATGACGGCTCCGGGGAATAGCAACTGTCATGAATACTGAGCGCGATCCTCCGAAGAGGATGGCAAAGGAGGGTAATTGCCTATCTTGCAAACATAAATACGCAAGATAAACTTGCGATTAACGATATGCGGTATTAGAATGTCGTTTTAGGAGGTCATCACCATGCTTGAAAAAATCTCGCAAAAGCTGATCGGCTACCGCGTCAAAGCCGCACGCATTGCTGCGGGTTTGACGCAAGATCAACTCACTCAAGGGCTCGGCCTAAACGACCGGCAGTCGGTCTCGGACATTGAGAACGGCAAGCGCGCGCTAAAGCCGGATGAATTGCTGGAGATGTCCGATCTACTGAATCGGGACATCGAGTTCTTCATCGATCCATTCGCCGTCGCTGGCGAGGCGCAGTTCTCGTGGCGTGCCGCCCCGGAAGTGCCCGAGGATGGCCTCGACGGCTTTGAGCTAAAGGCCGGTCAGTGGATCGGACTGCTGCGTTGGCTGCGTGAGCAGCAAGACAGTCGGGCGAGCGTGCTCAAGCGCGCTCTGCGCCTGTCTGCGCAGTCCTCGTTTGAGGACGCACAGGAACGCGCCGAGAGTCTAGCCGCAGAACTAGAACTCGGCGTAATCCCGGCAGAGACGTTGATCGACAAGATCGAGCGCGAGCTCGATATCCCGGTGCTGTTTGTGGACACCGTTCAGACCGAGGATGGTCAGTCCATTTCCGGCGCGACTTGCCATCTGGAGGAGATGGGGGTCATCCTGATCAACCGCAATGAGACCGAGGCACGCCGTTTTTACGATCTGGCGCACGAGCTCTTCCATGCGCTGACTTGGGATGCGATGAAGCCCGACCACCGGGAATCGAACTCCATCGAGGAGCGCAACAAGGGCAAACGCATCGAGCAACTGGCGAACAACTTCGCTGCCGCTCTCCTGATGCCCCGCGCTTCTCTCGACAAGCTGATCGACCCTGATCGCCACGATGACGTCGCGCATCTGTGCGAAATTGCCGCATTGCTGCGCGTTGCGCCGGTGGCGCTTGCATGGCGACTGTTCAACCTCAAGTTGATCGATGATGACACGCGTCGGCATCTCGTCCAAGAGAAGCAGCGGTCATCGGTATCTGGCCCACCCAAGCGGTTCTCGCTCACCTTCGTGCGCATGCTGCACGAGGCGCTGGAACATGGGCGGCTGTCGGCGCGCAAGGCAGCCAAAGCCATGGGTCTTGGTCTGGGTGGTTTAACTGAGCTATTCGCCCAGTACGATCTCTCCGCACCGTTCGAGCTGTGAGGCGCGGTTCGTATGCCAAAGACCCGGGTATTCGCTGACACCAATGTCATTGTCACGGATCACCCCAATGGCGCCACCCAAGATCGGCCTAATGGCGCCACCTGGACACACCCGAATCGGGGTCTCGAACGGGGTCAAGAATGAGTGTTTTTTCCTCCTTTCGCAAGTGAAGGTTTTGGGGTGTCAGG